>NZ_JALQDZ010000042.1:0-66903 GCF_023630985.1 Caballeronia sp. ATUFL_F1_KS39
CCGCGCCGCCGACGCGCTCGCCGCCGCCCACAGCCGGTCCGCCTTGCGGTGGCGGCGCCGCCGATGCCGTCGCCGGGTCGATGCCCGTGTTGCTCTTCGCCCAGCTGTAGCACGCGCCGTCGTCGCTTTGCTGCTTCTGCGCGCTCTGTCCCTTGGCCGGATAAGCGATCGGCTTGCTCTGCGCAATGGCGTCGAGCGCCATCACGGCGATCACGATGGCGCAGCCGGCACGCAATCTCGTTGCATTCATGGCGACTCCTTGCCTGATTTCCAGAGTTGGCGATTCAAGATTCTTTTGATACACGACGCCGTCGTTATTGACAATGAAAGTCATCGCGCCGCTTGCGCCGGATTGCACGCGATAGTCTGCAATACAGACCACTCCGGATTCAGGAAGCGAACGCGTGAAGAACCTCTGACCAGAACAGCAAATTTGTATTCTCGTGTTGCCGTTTGTAGCTTGATGCGCGCCGGACGCAGCGCCGCGAAAAACATGCATATTCGAAGATATGCGAACGTCCTGGCGAATTCAAGAATCGCCGCATAGGTGTTTGTTCGCTGATTTGTCGAACGACTCGGGCTTTTAATTACCCGCCTAAAGCGATGATCGCCATCGTCAGAAGCACGCCGAGCGCCATCATCGCGAGACCGGCTTTCCAGCCGCGCCAACCCGCATAACCGCCCAGCGCGAAGCCGCAGCAAAACAGCATCGCGAGCGTGAGCACGCGCGATATGAAGAGCGCGGTCGGAACGTGCTTGACGAGAACAAAAGGCGCGGCGACCGGAAAGGTCGACAGTACGATGATGATGAAGATGCCCAGCGCCGCGAGAAAATCGTCGCGCACGAAGCGCGCGCGTTCCGGCAGGCTGTCGCTCGCGGCGATGCGCTTGCGGATGGATTCGAGATCGTCGTCGGAGATGAACGGATCGAGCGTCGCGGATACTCTCTCGCGCAACATGCGCACGCCCGCCGCCGCGTCGCGCTCGCGCTGGATCGCAAGCGCGAGCGCGTGCCTGCGCGCGCGGTCCGCGATCGTGCGAACGAGATACATGACGGCATCGGCGAGACCCCACGCGAGATTGCAGCCGAGCGCCGTGTAGAGCATCTTGTGTCCCGCCGCCTCGCCGCCCGTCGCCGCCGATACCGTGCCGACAAACGTCAGCGCCATGAAGAGGCCGAAGCACAACTCCGACACGCGATCGACGGTGTCGAGCACCGGCGCTCGCGTGCGTTTGCCCGGCGAAGTCTCGTCGTGCATGAGCGCGCGGCTATCCGACCTTCACCTCGTTTTCCAGGGGTTGATTGTTCTCGAAAGCCGTGATGCTCTGCAGCGTGGTTTCGCAGATCGTCGTCAACGCTTCGCGCGTCAGATAAGCCTGATGCCCCGTCACGATCACATTCGGAAACGACACGAGCCGCTGGAAAACGTCGTCGGTGATGATTTCGCTCGAGAGATCGCGGAAGAAGAGATCGGCTTCCTGTTCGTAGACGTCGATTGCGAGGCCGCCCAGTTGTCCCGTCTTCAGCGCTTCGATCACCGCTTCGGTGTCGATCAGTCCGCCGCGGCTCGTATTGACGAGCAACGCGCCGTGCTTCGAACGCTTGAGCGATTCCGCGTTGATGATGTGATGCGTCTCTGGCGTCAGCGGGCAAAAGAGCGCGACGATGTCCGCCTTCTCGCCGATCTCGCCGGACGTCGCGTAACGCAACCCGAGCGCCTCGAACTGTTTCGACGGATACGGATCGTAGCCGATCACGTTGCAGCCGAAGCCCTGCATGATCTTCGCGAACACGCAGCCGATCTTGCCCGTTCCCACGACCGCGACGGTTTTGCCGTACAGATCGAAACCGATGAGGCCGTCGAGCGAGAAGTTCGAATCGCGCGTGCGGTTGTATGCGCGATGCACTTTGCGATTGATCGCGAGCAAGAGCGCGACCGCGTGCTCCGCGACCGAGTTCGGCGAATAGTTGACGACGCGAACCACCTTGATGCCGAGCTTCGCGGCGGCCGCGAGATCGACGTTGTTGAAGCCGGTGCAGCGCAGCGCCACGAGACGCGTGCCGCCTTTGTGCAGCGCTTCGAGCACTTCGGCATTCGCCGTATCGTTGACGAAGATGCAGACCGCGCCGTAGCCCGCCGCGAGCTCGACGGTGTCCATGTCGAGCGACATGTCGTGGTACCGGAGCTTGTGGTTTTCCTTCTTGTTCGCCTGGTCGATGTACTGACGCTCGTAAGGGGTCGAACTATAGATCGCCACTTCCATGATGCACTCCTTGAAAATTGTATTGACGGGCCGGTCAAGAGCCTAACCCGCGGCCAGCGATATGGCGATCTGCACGAATAACACCTTGACGATGGTCATCGACGGAAAAATCATCGCGTACATGATGTCCGGCTGATCCGTCGGCGCGACGCGGTTCGCGAACGCGAGGATCGCCGGATTGCCGGTCGCGCCGCAGATCACGCCGATCGACGTGTCGAACGGCAGCCTGAAAATCCACAGGCAGCATATCGCCGTGACCGCCACGAGCACGAATACCGTGATGATGCTGAAGACCAGCAGAATCGGCCCGGCGGTGCCAACGGTGTCGACGAACTTCGGCCCGCACGAAATGCCCACTTGCGCGAGAAAAATCGTGAGGCCGAGATTGCGCAAGACGAGATTCGCGGACAGCGGCATCACCCAGACGAACGGCCCGTTGCGGCGCGCCTTGCCGAGACACAGCGCGACCAGGAGCAGCGCGGCGAGACCCAGACTGAACGCGCCGAGGCCGGGAATCGGCAGCGGAATCGCGCCGGCCAGCAAGCCCAGCGCCGCGCCGATGCCGAGGCAGATGAAGCTCAGGTCCGCCGTGCCCTTGATCGAATCGCCGAAGAACGTCCGCATGGTCGCCTGATGCGCGCGATTGACGAGCAGCCCGACGCGATCGCCCGCTTCGAGGATGAGATCGGGCGTCGAGAGCATGTCCGCGTCGCCGCGCCGCACGTGCGCAATGGCGCAGTTCACGCCATCGGGAAAGCGGATGTCGCCGAGCGCCATGCCGACGACCGCCGGATTCGACGCGAACACGCGCATGTAGTCGAGGTCCTCGCGATGGCTCGTCATGCGGCCCGGCTGCATTTCGCCGCAGAGCGCGGCGGCTTCTTCGAGCAGACGGCGATCGGTGCTCGTGGCGAGCAGCACGTCGTCGGCGCGCAGCGTGAGGTCGGCGGCGGGCAACTGATTGTGATGCGCGCGCCGCACCGCCGCGATCGCCACGCCCGAGGGCAGCCGGCTCGACAGCTCCGACAACCTGAGGCCGATGAGGCCCGCGTTTCGCAGCGCGATTTCGGCCGTTTCGAGTATCTTCGCGGGCGGCTTCTGAATCTTTACCTTCAGCGCAACGTTGAGCAAATAGATGAGCAGGATCGGTCCGGCGACGCCGAACGGATAGGAAATGCTGTACGCGACGGCCGCATCGTTGCTTTTCATCGATGCGATCGCGACCTGCAGGCTCGCCGTGCTGGTTCCGCTGCCGGCGAACATGCCGAGCGCATCGGCGAGCTTGATGCCGAAGTGGATGAAGCCGCACGCCACGAGGCCCGCGACGATCACGCCGACGCACGCGGCGATGTTCGCCTTCATGCCCTCGCGGCTCGTCAGTCCGCGAAAGAACTGCGCGCCGTACTGAATGCCGATGCCGTATAGGAACAGCAGCAGCCCCAGCGTGCCGAGCAACGGCGGCGGTGCGGACTTCGGCGCGAACGCGCCGATTGCGAGCCCGACGAACAGCACCGCGCCGGAGCCGAGGGCCACGCCTTTGATGTTGATTTCACCGATCAGATAGCCCAGCGCGATCGTCAGAAAAAGCGCGAACAACGACTGATTCTCGAGGAAGGTTCTGACTGCATCCATGCCGCCTCCTGTGGGTGGACAAAGCAACTCGGCAGTACACGAACATTAAAGGCGCTTTGCGTCGCACAGTCCAGCACCGCCGTGCGCATTCAACGGGACTGAAGCACGACGACGCTGCGCGCCTCGACGCGGCACGCACCGCGCGCGACGAGCGCCGTTTCGACATTCGGAACAATGTCGTTCGGCGATTCGGCAGATGTATCGACGACGCGCAGCCAGCTCGAATTGTCCACCGCCGGCAGCGCGGCCTCGCGCGCATCGTCGTTCATGTTGAGGACGATGTGCAGCATCGGCTCGCCCGGCGCGCGGCCCGCGAGCGTGAACGCCACGAAGCGCGCGCCGGGGTCGTGCCACGCGGGCGCATCGAGACGTTCGCCGTGCCATGCGACATCGGGATGCGTTTGTCCGTTCGCCGGACGTCCCGTCAGAAAGCGTCGGCGGCGCAGGCTCGCGTGACGCTTGCGCAGCGCGATCATCTCGCGCGTGAAACGCAACATGTCGCGCGCGTCGTCGGAAAGTTGCCAGTCCATCCACGAAAGCGCGTTGTCCTGACAGAACGCGTTGTTGTTGCCGCGCTGGCTGCGCAGGAGCTCGTCGCCGGCGAGAAGCATCGGCACACCTTGGCTCAGCAGCAGGATCGCGATGAAGTTGCGCGCCTGCCGAAGCCGCAGTTGGATGATCGCGGGATCGTCCGTCTCGCCTTCCGCGCCGCAATTCCACGACAGATTGTCGTTGCTGCCGTCGCGATTGTCCTCGCCGTTCGCCTCGTTGTGCTTCGCGTCGTAGCTGACGAGATCGGCGAGCGTAAAGCCGTCATGGCACGTCACGAAGTTGATGCTGTTCGCGGGCAGCCGGCCATCGTCCTCGTAGAGGTCCGCGCTGCCCGCGATGCGCGTGCACACTTCGCCGACGACGCCCGGCTCGCCGCGCACGAAGCGCCGGATCGCGTCGCGATAACGCCCGTTCCACTCGGACCAGTCCATGCCGGGGAACGTGCCGACGTGATAAAGGCCGCCCGCATCCCAGGCTTCGGCGATCAACGGCACGCGCGCGAGGATCGGCGATGCTTCCATCGCCCAGGGTAACGGCGGCGTGCGCAGCAATTCGCCGTGCTCGCCGCGAGCAAAGACGCTCGCGAGATCGAAGCGAAAGCCGTCGACGCCGAGTTCGCGCACCCAGTATTCGAGGCAACGCATGATGAACGCCGACACCAGCGGATGATTGCAATTGACCGTATTGCCGCAGCCCGTGTAATCGAGGTATCGCCGCGAATCGTTCGGGTCGGACTGATAGAAGGCGTCGTTGGCGAAGACCTTGAAGTGGATCAGCGGGCCGTTGTTGCCCGCCTCCGACGTGTGATTGAACACGACATCGAGCAGCACGCGAATGTCCGCCGCGTGCAATGCGTCGACGAGTTCGCGGAATTCCTGCGGCGCCCGCGCGGGCTCGACGCAATAGCGCGGATGCGGGCTATAGAAGCCATATGTGCTGTAGCCCCAATAGTTGCGAAGTCCGCGCTCGGCGGCGAAGGCGGGAAGGTCCTGTTCGTCGAAGGCCATCACGGGAAGCAGTTCGACATGCGTGACGCCGAGCGCCTTCAGATAGGGAATCTTTTCGATGAGACCTGCGAACGTGCCCGGATGACGCACGCCGCTCGACGCATGCCGCGTGAAGCCGCCGACATGTAGTTCGTAGATGATCGCGTCGTCGAGCGTGCGGATGTCCACGTCGTCGACGGGCCGATTCAACGGCTCCGTCACGATGCCTCTGAGCGACGCGTGTTCGGCGGCGTGCACAGCGGCGGCCTGCGCGCGATCGTAGAAGCGGTCGCTCACGCCGCGCGCTTGCGGATCGAGCAGTTCCTTCCGGCTCGCGGCTTCGTCGCTCATCTGGGGCACGTCGAGCGGGCCGTATGCGCGCCACGTATAGCAGCAACGCAGCGGCAGATCTTCGACGAACACATGCCAGAAGAAATACGTGCGGTTCGTTTCGCTCGTGAGCGCGATGACCTGAAACGGTTCGACGCTCTCTTCCGATGCGTACAGCAATAGTTCGACGCGCGTCGCGCGCCGGCAGAACGCGCAGAAGTTGACGCCGCCCGGCATGACCGTCGCGCCGAGCGGGAAGCGCGAGCCGGTCCGCGTGCGATAGCCCGCGTGATCGTGCGCGACTGCAGGAACATCGCTCATGGTCGTCTCCCGCTTCGCTTCGTCACACTGAGCAAGGATATGTGAGGCGTCGCGGATTACAAGTGGACGGCTCGGGCGCGCGTCGCATCGGCGGGTGTTAAGCGTTTCAATATTTCTGTCGGATCGTTTCATCCGCTTGACCCCATTCGGATTCCGGCTACAACGGAATCAGTGCACACGTTGCGTGGAAGCGGTCATGCCATCCGAACAAACGTTACAAGAAGGCTCGAGCGGCGGCGGCGTGCAAGGCTGGTCGCGTCATGTGCCGTTGATCGCGTTGCTGCGCGACTATCGCGTGGGGTGGCTGAAGAACGACATCATCGCCGGACTCGTGCTGACGACGATGCTCGTGCCCGTCGGCGTCGCATATGCGCAGGCGTCGGGCGTGCCGGGCGTGTGCGGCCTCTATGCGACGATCGTCCCGCTACTCGCCTACGCGATCTTCGGCCCGAGCCGCATTCTCGTGCTCGGCCCCGATTCCGCGCTCGCCGCGCCCGTGCTCGCGGTCGTCGTGCTGAGCGCATCCAGCGATCCGTCGCGCGCGATCGCCGTCGCGGGCATGATGGCGATCGTCTCCGGTATGGTGTGCGTCGTTTTCGGCTTGCTCAAGCTCGGCTTCGTCACCGAGTTGCTCTCGAAGCCGATTCGCTACGGCTATATGAACGGCATCGCGCTGACCGTGCTGATCAGCCAGTTGCCGAAGCTCTTTGCGATATCCATCGAAGATCACGGGCCGTTGCGCGATCTCGCGACTCTCGCCAAAGGCATCGCCGCCGGCCAGTCGAACTGGTACAGCTTCGCCGTCGGCGCGGCGAGCCTCGCGCTCATTCTCCTGCTCAAGCGCTTCGACAAGGTGCCGGGCATTCTCATCGCCGTCGTGCTCGCGACGCTATGCGTGAGCGTGTTCCATCTCGACCAGCGCGGCGTGAAAGTGCTCGGGACCATCCCGCAAGGACTGCCCGCGTTCTCGCTGCCGTGGCTGAGCGATGCCGATTTCGTGCGCATCGTGCTCGGCGGCTGCGCGGTCGCGCTCATCGCTTTCGCCGATACCAGCGTGCTGTCGCGTACCTTCGCGGCGCGCGCCAATACGCGCGTCGATCCGAATCAGGAGATGATCGCGCTCGGCGTCGCCAATCTCGCGACCGGTCTGTTTCAGGGCTTCCCGGTCAGCAGCAGTTCGTCGCGCACGCCTGTCGCGGAAGCGGCGGGCGCGCGCACGCAGGTGACGGGCATCGCCGGCGCGGTGGCGGTGGCGGCCGTGCTGCTCGCCGGGCCGAATCTGCTGCGTCATCTGCCGAGCAGCGCGCTCGCGGCCGTCGTGATTGCCGCGGCCATCGGACTATTCGAGTTCAGGGATCTGAAGCGCATCTATCGCATTCAGCAATGGGAGTTCTGGCTGTCGATCTGCTGCTTCGCCGGCGTGGCGGTGTTCGGTGCGATTCCCGGCATCTGCATCGCCGTGGTGATCGCGGTCATCGAATTTCTATGGGATGGATGGCGGCCGCATTACGCCGTGCTCGGGCGCGTGGAAGGACTGCGCGGTTATCACGACACGATGCGATACCCGCAAGCGGAACAGGTTCCGGGCCTGCTGCTGTTCCGCTGGGACGCGCCGCTTTTCTTCGCGAACGCCGAGCTGTTCCAGCAGCGCGTGCTCGAAGCGGTGAAGCAGGCGCCGACGCAAGTCAAACGCGTCGTCGTGACGGCCGAGCCGGTCACGAGCGTCGATGTCACGTCCGCCGACATGCTGCGCGAACTGCATCGCGCGTTGCAGGAACGCGGCATCGCGCTGCATTTCGCCGAGATGAAAGACCCGGTTCGCGACAAGCTCAGGCGCTTCGAACTGACGCCGATCTTTCCCGATGCGTGCTTTCATCCGACGATAGGCAGCGCCGTCGACGCCTGGCTCGCCTGTCAGACGCCCGCCGCCTGAATGTCGGCGAAGCGCGCCCGGAGCGTCTTCTTGTCGATCTTGCCGACGCTCGTCTTGCTGATCGCGTCGATGAAGCGCACGTCGCGCGGCACCGCATAGCGCGAGATGCGTCCGGTTTCGGCGATGCCGCGCAGATATCGCGTGATCATTTCCTCCGTGATCGGCGCCGCGCAATCCGGCTTCTGCACGACGAGCGCGAGCGGGCGTTCGCCCCACTTCGCATCGGGCACGCCGATCACCGCGACCTCGGCCACGCCCGGCAACTGCGAGATCAGGCTTTCGACTTCGAGCGACGACACCCATTCCCCGCCCGACTTGATGACGTCCTTCGCGCGATCGGTGATGCGCAGATAGCCGTCGGCATCGACGTTGCCGATGTCCTGCGTATGCAGCGCGCCGCCTTCCCACAACGTCGCGGATGCCTCGCGATTCTTCAGATAGCCTTGCGTGAGCCACGGCGCGCGCGCGACGATCTCGCCGCACGTGCGGCCATCGCGCGGCGCTTCGCGCAGTTCGTCGTCGACGATGCGCAAGTCGACGAGCGGAATCGCGCGGCCCGTCGTGCAACGCAGGCGCACTTGCTCGTCGGCGTCGAGCGTGTCCGCGTGCGGGGGCAATTGCGCGAGACTCAGCAGCGGACCGCTCTCCGACATGCCGTATCCCGAGAACACGTCGATGCCGCGTCCGAGCGCCGCGCGCGCGAGTCCTTCGGTCAGCGCGCCGCCGCCGATCACGACCTTCCATCGGCGCAAATCGACGGCTTCGGCATCCGGGCATGTCAGAAGCATATGCAGGATCGTGCCGACGCAATGCGAGAACGTCACGCCTTCTTCCTCGATCAGACGCATGATGTTCTGCGGCACATAGCGGCCGGGGTACACCTGTTTCACGCCGAGCATCGTCGCGATGTAGGGCATGCCCCACGCGTGCACATGGAACATCGGCGTGAGCGGCATGTAGACATCGCCGCGATGAAAGCGCTGGCCGCTCGCCGGGCTCGCGAGCGCGGCCATTCCGGCAATCGTATGCAGCACGAGCTGGCGATGCGAAAAGTACACGCCCTTGGGCTTGCCGGTCGTGCCGGTCGTGTAGAACGTCGTGGCGCGCGTGTTCTCGTCGAAATCGGGAAACTCGCGCACGGGATCGGCGGCGGCGAGCATCGCTTCGTATTCACGCGCGAACCCGATGCCGTGCTCCGGAACCGCGACGCCTTGCTCATCGATCCAGATGAAAGTACGCACGGTTTCGAGGCGCGTTCTGATCGCGTCGATCACCGGCAGGAAATCGGTATGCACGATCAGCATGTCCGCGCCCGCATGATTGAGCGTGTACAGAATCTCGTCCTGCGAAAGCCGCACGTTCACCGATTGCAGGACCGCGCCCATCATCGGCACGGCGAAATAGCATTCGAGATAGCGATGGCTGTCCCAGTCCATCATCGCGACGGTGCTGCCATGCTTCGCGCCGAGCGCGTCGAGGGCATTCGCGAGGCGCGCGACGCGCTCCGTCATCGTGCGATACGACTGCCGCACCGCGCAGCGATAGACGATCTCCTGATCCGGCGAATTCGCGAGCGGCGTGTGCAGCAACTGCTTGATGAGCAACGGGTACGAATACGCGTCGGGCGCGGCGTGCGGGTCGAAATACGTGTCTTGCATCCTTGTCTCCAAATATTCAGAAGTTGTGGCGCAGGCCGAGCATGGCCGCGGTCGTCGACTTGCCCGGCGCGGTCGGCTGGCCGTAGGCGATCATCTGGTTCATCGTGCCGTTGTTGTCGACGTGGCCGACTTCGGCATACGCGAGCGTGCGCTTCGACAGGTTGTATTCCGCGCCGATCGCGAATTCCAGCGAGTGATTCGACGACTGGTTCTTGTCCTTGATGTAGTAGACGCCGGTCGTCACGTTGAGATTGGGCGCGAAGCGATAGCCAAGACCGCCCGAGTACATGTCGAAGTTCGCGCGATCCGAATCGGCGGGGTTCTTGCCGTTCGCGTAGGACATCGAGATCGAGAAGCCGTGCGTCGTGTACAGGCCGCCGAAATACATCATGCGATTGTTGTTGAGTCCGGTGGGCACGGAGCCGGGCGCGGGATTCGCGTCGTGGCCGTTGTAGTAGACAGCCGTCAGCGTCAAGCCGAAGTTCGAGTACTTCAGCACCGCCGATTCGCGCGTGCCGCCCTGAAACTGTCCCGCCACGCCGCCGGGCGCATATTCGAGCGATGCCGACAAACCCGCATACGTCGGCGACTGATACACGAGCGCGTTGCTGTCGTAGAGCGCGCCGATCGAGCCGTTGGTGCTCGTGCCGGGCCATCCGGCCGCCGTGTTCATGCCGAGCCATGCGGTCAGCACGCTGCCGAAATACTGCGCGCGGCGCACGTCGGTGTCGTACATCGCCCAGATCATCGGCACGATCTGGCGGCCCGCGTTGAAGGTGCCGAACGGGCCGGACACGCCGATCGTCGCGTATTGATTGAACATCGCGGTGGCGCCGGGCGTATCGGAGAGGCCGGTCTTGCCGGTGCCCGAATCGAACGAGCCTTGCAGCTTCACGTTGATGAAGTAGCCGCCGCCGAGATCTTCGCTGGCCTTCAGGCCCCAGACGCTCGAATAGATGCCGCCGTCCTTGAAGCGATACACCTTCCCCGTGTCCCGCGCGTTGCGCGCGAAGCTCGCCGCCGACGTGCTCTGATACATGAGGCCGGCGTCGAGCACGCCATAGAGCGTCACGGTGGATTGCGCATGCGCGCCGCCGGCGGCCAGCACGAGCCCTGCGGCAGTGGCGAATCTGAGCTTCATCGAGTCTCCTGATCTTGTTCTGGATGCGCCGCGCACCGATAGGGTCGCGGCGTCAGGAGGCAAGAATACGCATCGGCCAAGTGCCGAACCCCTCTCACGGAGAGAGGGGTAGGGATTGCGAGAGAGGCGGGAAAACCCTGCTGAAAACGCTTGAAAAAGGCGCTATTGCACGCCTTCGAGCAGGCCGAGCGCGATGGCGCGGCGCACCGCGTGCTTGCGCGAACTGGCGTCGAGCTTGCCGAAGAGATTCTTCAGATGCCACTTGACGGTGCCCTCGCCGACCGCCGCCGCGAGCGCGATTTCCTTGTTGCTCAAGGTGCGCGCGAGCAGTTCGAGAATCTCGCGCTCCTTCGGCGTGAGGATCACGCTCGGCAACGCGCGCGGCCCGCCTTCGCCCGAACGCGGCGGCACGCGCACGACATGCGGCGGCACGACCGGCCGCTCGCCGGCATCCACGCCGCCCGCTTCGCTCACGCGCCGCGCCCAGTCGGCGAGACCGGGATGCGCGTCGATCAACACGCGCCCGAGGTGATACGTGCGCGCGAGGTTCAGCGCTTCGAGAAACGGCGCGTGGCCGTCGCCCGTCGCGCGTTCCTGGGCGAACGCGCGCAACGCCATCAGCTCGATGCGCTCGCGTCCGCGCTTCATCGTCGCGGCGATCTGTTCCGCGCGCGCGAGCGGTTCGACCGCAGCCGGCCAGTCCTGACGCGCGAGCGCCGCGCCGCCGTGCGCCATCGTCTGCAGCATCTGCACGGAGCGGCTCCAGATCGGCCCGCGCGTGGCGATGTGTTCATCGACGATCGCGTCGATACGCTCGACGAGCGCATCGCAGGTCTGCGCGCGATAGCGTCCCGCATGCGCGCTCACCTGCTCCGCGAGGCTCGTCACGCAAAGACGCGGCAGATTGCGCGCGACGCCCATCGCGTAAAGCATTTCGAGCAGATCGAGCGCGCGATGCTCGTCGCCGCGCAACGCCGCGATGCGCGCCGCCGTGCGATACGCGAGCACGACGGTCTCCGGCAACGCCGCGCGTTCGAGCACGTCGAGACGGTTGGCGAGCAGCGCGGCGGCCTCGTCGATGCGATCGTCCTCATACGCGATCGACGCGCACGTCGCCGCGAACATGCACGTCAGCGGATGACGCCGCCCGAGGTCTTCTTCGGCGCTCGCGAGCGCGGGCAGCAGGACGCTTTCGGCGAGCTTCACCTGTCCTTCCTGAAGCCACGTCAGGCCGACCATGTGATCGCCCCAGCGCACGACATAGCCGAGCCCCTTGCCGATCTGCGCGCGCGTCACCGCCTGTTGCAGACGCCGCGCCTGCGCCGGCTCGCCGAGCAGCATCGCGCGGGCGGCGAGGCGGTTCGCATGCGACTGCGCGAGCCACGAGTCCTTGGGCGGCGGCGTCTGCGCCCACGGCTCGAAAAGCGTCAGGAAGCGGTCGGGATCGTCGGCGTACCACGCGGCCGCGCTCAGGATCAACGCGCATTCGTAACGCAAGGCGTCGTCCGCACCCGGCGATGCAAGCACGCGCTCGACCTGACGCTGCGCCTCGTGATGACGTTCGCCCAGCGCGAGCGCCCACGCGACCGCCAGACACAGGCGCGGACGCTTTTCCAGTTCCGCTTCCGGCAGACGTTCCAGCCACTCGAGCACGGTGCCGAGCTGGCCTTGCTTCACGGCGTCGTGCAGCGACTGCTCCGCGAGTTCGTACGCATGTTCGCGCTCGCCCGCCGCGTGCGCGTGGCGCGCCGCCTGTTCGAGCATGCCGCGCGCGCCGAGCCAGCGCGCCGCGCGCCGATGCAGCTCCGCGCGCGCATCCTCCGCGAGCGCGGCGAAGCGCGTCTGCAGCACGTCGCGCACGAGCGGATGCAGGCGGCACCAGTCGCTCTCCTCCGCCGTCACGAAGACGGGCGTATCGCGCGTGAGACGTGCGAGGCGTTGCGGCGCGTCGGCGTCGCCGGTCAGGGCTTCGCACAAGTCGGGATGCAGCACGTCCACGACGCTGATGTCGACGAGCAGGCGTTCATCGGCGGATGACAGCTCGCTCAACAGCGCCGCGACGAGCGGTTCGCGCAAGCCGCGCGGGCCCGCCGCGAGATTGTCGAGCGCCGTGCGCGGGTCCTGCGCGCGCGCCATCGCGGTGAGCGCGAGTTGCAGGCCGAGCGGCCAGCCGCCGGTGATTTCGAAGAGGCGCGCGGCGGCATCGGCGTCGACGCGCGCGCCGAAACGCTGCGTGACGAGCGCGATGGTTTCATCGACGCGAAAACGCAGCGCGTCCGGCGCGACGAGTTCGGCCTGTCCGTAGGCGAGCAGTTCCGCCGCGGGCTTGTCGAGCCCCTGCCGGCCCGCCGCGACGATGCGCAGATTCTGCGGCGCGTTGTGCATCACGTAATCGAGCAGTTGCGCGCCGGGTTCCGGCAGACGATCGGCTTCGTCGACGATCAGCACGACATCGAGCGATAGCTGCGCAAGCTCCGCCAGCCACGCGGTGGCGAGATCGAACGCGCCGGCGGGCACGCCCGGATTTTCCGCGATGAGACGCCCGAACGAGGGCCGCGCGCAGCATGTCCGGATCGCGTGGACGAGCGCGCGCAGGAAGCGCTCCGCGTCGTCGCGATCGTCGGCGAGCAGCCACGCGACCGCCGCGCCGTGCGCCAGAAACTCGCGCCGCCATTGCGCGAGCAGCGACGTCTTGCCGTAACCCGCGCCGGCCTGCACGAGCACGATCTGGCTGCGTGCGGTGTCGGCGTTCAAACGGGCGCGCGCGAGCAGCCCGGACGGCGCGCGCGGCGCCATCGTCTTCAGCACGAGCTCGGTGGATGGGGAGTCGGTGGGCATCGGTAATTTTTTGTCTTCCATCTAGGATGGTTCGGATCGCGCGCGTGCGTCAAGCCCCTCCCGCCGCGAGAGGGGCGCTCGCCCGCCGCCCGCACTACGATTCGATCAACCGTGCAATTGAAAACCGAAGGATCACCATGTACCGACATCTGCTCGTGCCCGTCGAGCGCAACGACGCCAGCGTCGAGGCGACTGGCCATGCGGCCGAGCTCGCGCGCTCGCTCGGCGCACGCATCACGTTCGTCAGCCTGCATGCGGGCGCGAGCGACGATGCGGCGCAGCATCGCCGGATCGCGGCCGCCCTCGCCCGCGCCGAAGCCGCCGCTCGCGCGCACGGCGTGCCGGCGACGGTGCTAGGCGTGCAGGGCATCGATTCGGCGGCGGCGAACGATTACGACCTCGTGTGCATCGCGCAAGGCAGCGCGGTGCCGCCCTTGCCGGGCGTGGCCGTGCTGATCGCGCCGAGCGACGCGCGCCCGATGGTCACGAAGGCGGCGGGCGCGCTGCTCGCCGTGCATCGGATGCGCTCGGACGCTTACGACGATGCGCTGCGCACTTCGCGACCCGATGCGCGGACGATCGAGCGTCTTCGCGAAACACATCACGAAGAAACCGCGCTGACCACGGCATTGCGCGAGCGCACATCGACGCTTGATGCTGAACTCGACGAACTCGCGCGCCTCGCCGAACGCGAAGCGGCGCTGCTCGCGCGCGTCGCGACATCGATCGCGAATGGCGAGGTCATCGACGACACATTGCTTGCGAGCGCGCGCTTCGCGTGCGAACGCATGGGACGCATCGAAGGCGTCGTGCTGCCGGCCGCGCGCCGCTATCTGCGCGACGCCGACTGGAACGCGCTCGCGCGCTGAACGCCATACAGGAAACAGAGACTCAAGGAGACGAAACAATGGCACATGCAATCCGCTTTCACGAAACCGGCGGTCCGGAAGTGTTGCGCTGGGAAGAAGTCGCCGTGGGCGAACCCGGCCCGTTGGAGGTCCGTCTGCGTCACGAGGCCGTCGGGCTCAATTTCGCGGACACGTATTTCCGCTCTGGCCTCTATCCGGTGCCGCTGCCTTCGGGCATGGGCGTCGAAGCGGCGGGCGTCGTCGAGAAGGTCGGCGCGAACGTCACGCATCTGAAGGAAGGCGATCGCGTGACCTACACTGGTTTCATCAACACGCTCGGCGCGTACAGCACGGAGCGCATCATTTCCGCCGCGCCGCTCGTCAAGCTGCCCGATGCGATCGACTGCACGCGCGCCGCCGCCATGACGATGCGCGGCCTCACCGCCGCCTATCTGATGACGCGCATCCGCCGCTTCGAGCGTGGCGACACGCTGCTTTTGCACGCGGCGGCGGGCGGCGTCGGGCTGATCGTGTCGCAATGGGCGAAGCTGCTCGGCGTGACGGTGATCGGCACGGTATCGAGCGAAGAGAAAGCGCGCGTGGCGCGCGAGCATGGCGTGGCGCACACGATCGACTACAGCCGCGAGGACGTGGCCGCGCGCGTGCGCGAACTGACCGATGGCAAGGGCGTGAACGCGGTATTCGACAGCGTCGGCAAGACCACTTTCAACGCATCGCTCGATTCGCTCGCGCGCCGCGGTCTGATGGTGTGCGTCGGCACGGCATCGGGTCCGATTCCGCCGTTCGATCCGCAATTGCTCGCGATGAAAGGCTCGCTCTATCTGACGCGCCCGGCGCTCGCGGATTACATCGCCGATCCGGCCGAGAAGAATGCGCTCGCCGCCGAACTCTTCGATCACGTCGCGAGCGGGCGCATTCGCATCGAGATCAACCAGCGCTATGCACTGCGCGACGCGGCGGACGCTCATCGCGATCTCGAAGCGCGCAAGACCACGGGTTCGTCCGTGTTCGTCGTCTGAGGAGACATTCATGCGTATCGAACAACTTACTTGCGCGATCGGCGCGGAACTCACCGACGTCAATCTCGCCGACGCCATTCACGACGACGCCCTCTTCGCCGAAATCCGCGCCGCGTTGCTCGCGCATCGCGTGCTTTTTCTGCGCGATCAGGAAATCACGCGCGCGGAGCACGTCGCGTTCGCGCGGCGCTTCGGCGAACTGGAGGATCATCCGGTCGCGGGAAGCGATCCGGACCATCCGGGGCTCGTGCGCATCTACAAGTCGCCCGATCAGCCGAACGACCGCTACGAAAACGCGTGGCACACGGACGCGACCTGGCGCGTCGCGCCGCCCTTCGGCTGCGTGCTGCGCTGCGTGGAAACGCCGCCCGTCGGCGGCGACACGATGTGGGCGAACATGGTGCTCGCGTATGAGAAGCTGCCCGCGCACGTCAAGGAACAGATCGCGGATTTGCGCGCGCGGCACAGCATCGAGGCGAGTTTCGGTGCGGCGATGCCTATCGAGAAACGCCTCGCGCTGAAGGCGCAGTTTCCCGATGCCGAGCATCCCGTCGTGCGCACGCATCCGGAAACGGGGGAGAAGGTGCTGTTCGTCAACGCCTTCGCGACGCACTTCACCAACTATCACACGCCGGAGCGCGTGCGCTTCGGGCAGGACGCGAATCCCGGCGCGGGGCAGTTGCTCGCGTATCTGCTGAGCCAGGCGTATATCCCGGAATATCAGGTGCGCTGGCGCTGGAAGAAGAACAGCATCGCCATCTGGGACAACCGCAGCACGCAGCATTACGCGGTGATGGACTATCCGCCGTGTCATCGCAAGATGGAGCGCGCGGGGATCATCGGCGACGTGCCCTTCTGATGGATCGACGCATGAACGCACCGACGATACTCATGGTCCCCGGCCTGCGCGATCACGTCGAGGACCACTGGCAGACGCATTACGCCAACGCGCATGACAACGTGCGTACCGTGCCGCCGCTGCAACGCGACAAGCTCGATCGGAGCGCGCGGGTCGCCGCGCTCGACGCGGCGCTCGCGCAGATCGACGGACCGGTCGTGCTCGTCGCGCACAGCGCCGGCGTGATGATTTCCGTGCACTGGGCGCAGCGGCATCGTCGCGAGATTCAGGGCGCGCTCTTCGTCACGCCGCCCGATTTCGATTCGCCGCTGCCGGAAGGCTATCCGTCAGTCGATGAACTCGAGCTGCACGGATGGCTGCCCACGCCGCGCGAACGCCTGCCGTTTCCGTGCGTCGTCGCGGCGAGCCATGACGATCCGCTCGCGCGCTTCGAACGCGTCGCCGGCATGGCGCACGACTGGGGCGCGCGGCTCGCCGATCTCGGCCGAGTCGGGCACATGAATCCGGCGTCGGGATTCGGCCTCTGGCGCGACGCCGGGCGATACATCGCGGAGATCACCGAGCGTTAAGCCGACAAGCTCGCGAGGATATTCGCCGCTGCCCGCGCCGCCACTTCGCAGCCGAGCACGATGTGCGACTCCGCCGTGTCCTCGATGAAATCGTGACTCACTCCGCCGATGCTCGGCACGAACAGCATGCACGCCGGCACATGATGCGCGATCACCTGCGCATCGTGCGACGCGCCGCTCGGCATGCGTTCCCACTGACCCGGCGCGAGCGCTTCGGCGGCCTCCGCGATATGCGCCTGCAAGGCGGCGTCCATCACGACGGGCGCTTCGGGCGGCTCGCTGTCCGTCATCGCGACACCGATTTTCCCTTCGGCATTGAAGTCGCGGATCAGCGCGGCGAGCGCGGCTTCCATCGCGCGCAAACGCTCCGCGCTGGCGTCGCGGAATTGCAGATACATGTCCGCCGCGCCCGGCACCACGCTGAACGAACCCGGATCGAGCTCGATGCGCCCGACGGTCCAGACGGTATCGGCATCGGCGATTGCGCGAAACGCTTCGTCCATGCGCGCGATGAACGCAACGAGCGCCGCGCCCGCATCGCGCCGGATCGACATCGGCGTCGTGCCCGCGTGATTGCGCTGCCCGGTGAAGCGCAGCTTCAGCTCGCGTATGCCGACGATCGTCGTCACCACGCCGATCGACTTGCCGTGCGCCTCCAGCCGTCCGCCCTGCTCGATGTGCGGTTCCAGATACGCCTTGTGCCGCGCCCTGTCGATACGCACGCGCGCCGCGCCGATGAGTCCCGCTTGCGCGAGCGCATCGCCGAGCAGGACGCCCTCGCGATTGCGCGCGTGGCGCAGGGCTTCATCGACGGCTTCGCCGACGAAACTGCGGCTGCCGAGAAAGCCCGAGAACGTGCCTTCCTCGTCGATCCACGATGCGACGTCCACCGCGAAATGACGCGTCGTTTCGCATTCGGCGAGCGCCCGCGCGATTTCGAGGCCGTAAATGACGCCGAGCGCGCCGTCGAGCCAGCCGCCGGTCGGTTGCGTGTCGGTGTGCGAGCCGATCAAAAGCGCCGGGCCCGCGTTGCGCGAGCGGCCGAACACGGTGCCGACGCCGTCGATCGTCGCGGCGAGTCCCGCTTCGTTCATGCGGCCCGCGAGCCAGCGGCGCGCGTCCATATCGACCGATGACAGCGAGAGGCGCACGACGCCCGGACCGGTCGCGCCGAACGTGCGCAGATGACGGAGGTCGTCGAGCAGGCGGGCGGGATTGATCTTCAGCACTGTTTGTCCTTGATGTAATCGTTACGTTTGAGTGCGCGCCTCGCGCCGCACTTCCTGCGGCGGCACGCCGAAGCCGCGCATGAATGCTTCGCGCATGTGACGGCGGTCCCTGAAGCCCGTTTCCTGCGCGATCGTTTCGAGCGAATGCCGGCTTTTCTCGATCATCAGACGCGCCGCTTCGAGCCGCAATCCTTCGATGGCTTTCGCCGGCGACTGCCCCGTCTCCAGCGTGAAGACGCGGCTGAACTGACGCGGGCTCAGATGCGCCTCGCCCGCGAGCTCCTGGACCGTCAGCGGCCGGTTCAGATTCTTGCGCGCATAGTTCAGCGCGTTCTGGATGCGATCGGACTTCGGCGCGAGATCGAGCATTTCCGAATGCTGCGACTGCCCGCCCGCGCGACGCTGATGCATGACGAGCTTGTGCGCGACCGAACGGGCGATATCGGCGCCGAGATCCTTCTCGACCATCGCGAGCGCGAGATCGAGCCCCGCGGTCATGCCCGCCGACGTCCAGACCGGGCCATCGACAATGAAGATGCGGTCTTCTTCCACTTGCACATCGGGATAAAGCCGCTGCATGTCGCGCGCGTAGGCCCAATGCGTGGTCGCGCGGCGATTCGCGAGCAGGCCCGCTCCGGCCAGCACGAATGCGCCCGTGCAGATGCCCGCGATACGCCGCGTGCGCTTCGCCGCGCGGCGCAGGAACGCGAACACGTCGGCGGGCGGCGCGATCGTGAGCGGCGTGGTGACGCCGACGGCGATCCAGGTGTCCATCTGCGTGCGCGCGGTGATCGCTCGCGTGTCGATCTTCATGCCGAGCGACGAGCGCACTTCGCCGCCCGCCGTCGAATAATTTTCGATGCCGTAGAACGCCTCGCCGGATACGTCGTTCGCCATTTCGAAAACCGTCTGCGAGGCGAGCGCCATGATCTGGAAGCCGTCGCTCAATAAATAGCCGATGCGGTGCATGTCGTTTTCCTGCCGCGCGATGTCACGAATCACTACCCTATACGTCATTTGCGTCACGGTCAAATCCGGCCAGAATTCACTCACGCAATCAACCACTTGTTTTCTGACGGAGTGAAACATGACGCAGACACACCTCGGCACCGCGCTCGTCACGGGCGCGTCTTCCGGAATCGGCGCGGTCTATGCGGAGCGCCTCGCGCGGCGCGGCTACGACCTCATTCTCGTCGCGCGCAATCGCGACAAGCTCGCGGCGCTCGCCGAACGCATCACGAACGAGACGCGCCGCAGCGTCGAGATTCTCGATGCCGATCTGAACGACCGCAGCGCGCTCGCCACTGTCGAAGCGAAGCTGAAGAATGACGCGAGCATCACGCTGCTCGTGAACAACGCGGGCATCGGCACGCATACGCCTTTGCTCGACAGCGACGTCGACGCGATGACGCGCATGATCGATCTCAACGTGACCGCGCTCACGCGCCTCGCTTACGCGGCGGTGCCCGGCTTCGTCGCGCGAGGCCGTGGCGCGATCATCAACATTGCGTCGATCGTCAGCATTGCGCCGGAGATCCTCAACGGCGTGTATGGCGGCACCAAGGCGTTCGTGCTCGCGTTCAGCCAGTCGCTGCATCGCGAACTGGCGGGCAAGGGCGTGCGCGTGCAGGCCGTGCTGCCCGGCGCGACGGCCACCGACTTTTGGGAAACGGGCGGCCTGCCGATCGAGAATCTCGACAACGCGATCGTGATGTCGGCGGGCGATATGGTCGATGCGGCGCTCGTCGGCTTCGATCGCGATGAGCTCGTGACGATTCCGTCGCTGCACGACGGCGCGAAGTGGGATGCGTACGAAGCGGCGCGGCAGGCGATGGCGCCGGAGTTGTCGGCGAACAAGCCGGCTGCACGGTATGTATCGGGCGCTTCAAGCCTTTCGTGACGCGGAATCCGCTCGCCGTGGCGCGAAGCACATGACGAGCGGTATCAGCGCGAGCGCGGCGCCGGTGTAGAAGGTCGCCGGCGCGCCATGGCGATCCCAGATCCATCCGGCGATCGCGCTCGCCAGCACCATGCAGACGCCGCTCGCGAGATTGAACACGCCGAATGCGGTGCCGCGCAGGGAAGGCGGCGCGGATTCGGCGACCATCGCCGCGAGAATGCCTTGCGTGAAGCCCATGTGCAGTCCCCACAAGGCGACGCCCGCGAACAGCGTGAGCATCGACGATCCCGCGCCGAGCAGCACATCGGCCGCGATCAGCAGCGCCAGGCCGCAGGCGAGCAACGCGCGCCGGTCCCATCGATCGGAGAGCACGCCCGCCGGATACGCGCTCGCCGAATACGCGAGGCTCATCACGACCATCACGGCGGGAATCCACGCGATATCGAGTCCTGTCTGCTGCGCGCGCAGTACCAAGAACGCCTCGCTGAAGCGCGCGAGCGTGAAGGTCGCGCCGATCGCGACGACATACCAGTAGCGCCCCGAAAACTCGCGCATCGACCGCCAGTGCAGCGGCGAGCGGAAGCTCTCGCCTCGTGCGGACGCGCTTTCCGGCTCACGCACGCCGAACAGAATGATGATGACGGCGATGAACGCCGGCACCGTCGCGAACCAGAGCACCGTGCGGATGTGATCGGAGAACGCGAGCATCAGCACGATGGCGAGCAACGGCCCGGCGAACGCGCCGATCGTGTCCATCGACTGCCGCAGGCCGAAAGCGGCGCCACGGATTTCCGGCGGCGCGACATCCGCGACCAGCGCATCGCGCGGCGCGCCGCGAATGCCCTTGCCGAAGCGATCGACGAGACGCGCGGCCACGACCAGCGCGGGCGTTTCGGCGAGAGGGAACAGCGGCTTCGTCAATGCCGCGAGGCCGTAGCCGAAGAGCAGCAGGCCCTTGCGGCGTCCGAGCCAGTCGCTCAGCGCGCCCGAAAAGACTTTCACGATCATCGCGGTTGCTTCGGCTGCGCCTTCCAGCGCGCCGAGTGCGGTGACGCTCATGCCCATGGTCGTCACGAGGTAGATCGGTAGAAGCGCATGCACCAGCTCGGAGGACAGGTCCATGAACAGGCTGACGAGGCCGAGCGCCCAGACGGTGCGGGGGATCGGCGGGCGCGGTGTGGCGAAAGGAGATGGCATGGGCTCGATTCGTGTCATCGATTCGATGTCATCGTGCCAAAGAATGGCCCAGCGTGGCGGTCCGATCGCGCATTCCGCTCGCTCATCCGCCTCACACCGCGCCCGCAAAAAAAATCGCCCCGCTCAAAGCGGGGCGATTTCGTTTCCGGCGAGCGCGCATCGAATCACGTCACCGGCGCCGGATTGAACAACACAAGCGCGTTGTGCAGCTTCAACGCCTCGGCCTTCGTCTGCTTCTTCCCGCTCGCGACATCGAGCATCAGCCGGAACAGTTCCCAGCCCACATCGGCGATGGTCGCCTCGCCCGTCGCGATGGTTCCCGCGTTCACGTCCATCAGATCGTGCCAGCGGCGCGCGAGATCGGAGCGCGTCGCGACCTTCAGCACCGGCACTTCGGCGAGGCTGTACGGCGTGCCGCGCCCCGTCGTGAAGACATGAAGGTTGATGCCCGCCGCGAGCTGCAGCGTGCCGCAGATGAAATCGCTCGCAGGCGTCGCCGCGTAAATCAGCCCCTTCTGCTTCACCTTCTCGCCCGGCGACAGCACGCCCGAAATCGTCGATGACCCCGACTTGACGATGGAACCCATCGCCTTCTCGACGATGTTCGACAGCCCGCCCTTCTTGTTGCCCGGCGTCGTGTTCGCGCTGCGGTCCGCGCCGCCGCGCTTCAGATAATCGTCGTACCACTGCATCTCGCGGATGATCGCCTGCGCCACCTCACGGTTCGCCGCGCGCGCCGTCAGTTGCGCGACGCCGTCACGCACTTCCGTGACCTCCGAGAACATGACGGTCGCGCCCGCGCGCACCAGCAGATCGGTCGCGAAACCGACCGCCGGATTCGCCGTCAGCCCGGAAAACGCATCGCTGCCGCCGCACTGCACGCCGACGACGAGATCCGCCGCCGAACACGTCTCGCGACGGCGATTGTTGAGGCGCTTCAGATGCGTCTCGGCCATCCGCATGATCGACTCGATCATCGAGCCGAAGCCGACGTGCGCCTCGTCCTGCAACACGACCGTGCCGCCGTTGTCGTCGTGCGTGTTGTCGCCGATATCGGCCACGTCTTCCGTTTCCGCCGATGCCGCCGCGATCGGAATCGTGCCCGGCGGCATCAGGCGTTCCGGCTGGAGCTTCTCGCAGCCGAGCGACACCATCATCACTTCGCCGCCGAAGTTCGGATTCAGCGCGATGTTGCGCACCGTGCGGATCGGCACCATCGCGTCGGGCGCGTCGATGGCCACGCCGCAGCCGTATGTGTGACCGAGGCTCACGACGTCATCGACATTCAGATACCGCGGCAGCAGTTCCGCCTTGATGCGCGTCACCGCGTGCTGCACGACGTCCGCGACGCATTGCACCGTCGTCGTGATCGCGAGGATGTTGCGCGTGCCGACCGAGCCGTCGGCGTTCCGATAACCCTCGAACGTGAAGCCTTCCAGCGGCGATTCGTCCGGCGCCTTGATCGTCGCAATCGGCAGGTCGTGCAGCTCGGGCGGCGTCGGCATGCGCGTGACGTGCTCGTTGATCCAGCTTCCCTTCGGGAGCGCTTTCGTCGCATAGCCGATCACGACGTTGTAGCGGATGACCGCATCGCCTTCCGCGAGATCCTTCAGCGCGACCTTGTGGCCCTGCGGCACGCGTTCGCGCAGCACGAGGCCATCGGCGAACGTGGCGCCTTCGCCGAGACCGCCGTCGTTCACCACGATCGCGACGTTGTCGTCCGGGTGGACGCGAATATAGAGAGGGGACTGATTCATTCTGACGAATCCTTGAGCAAACATACCGCGCGGCTGCGGCTTGAGTTATGTCATCCTACAACATAGACAGTCACAATTGGTTAGTATTTACCCGTATCCATTGATTTTGCACGCGTAAATAGATTGTCTGACGTCAGTCTATGTTGTACGATGACTTACGAGATCGGCAATCGGCCGGTCGCCGAACATCGAGACTTCATCACCATGACGACACCGCAAGAACTGAAGCAAATCGTTTCCGAAGGCCTGCTCTCCTTCCCCGTGACGGATTTCGACCAACAAGGCAACTTCCGCGCGAACACGTACGCGGAGCGCCTCGAATGGCTGGCTCCTTACGGTGCTTCAGCGCTGTTCGTCGCGGGCGGCACGGGCGAGTTCTTCTCGCTGACGCAACCCGAATATTCGCAGATCGTGAAGACGGCCACCGAAGTGTGCCGCGGCAAGGTGCCGATCCTCGCCGGCGCGGGCGGCCCGACGCGCACGGCCATCGCCTTTGCGCAGGAAGCGGAGAAGCAAGGCGCGCAAGGCGTTCTGCTGATGCCGCACTATCTGACCGAAGCGTCGCAGGAAGGCATCCGCGCGCACGCCGAGGAAGTCTGCCGCGCCGTGCCGAACATGGGCGTCATCATTTACAACCGCGCGAATTCGAAGCTCAACGCCGACATGCTGGAGCAACTCGCGGATAGCTGCCCGAACCTGATCGGCTTCAAGGACGGCGTCGGCGAAATCGAGAACATGGTGACGATCCGCCGTCGCCTCGGCGACCGCTTCTCGTACTTGGGCGGCCTGCCGACGGCCGAAGTCTACGCAGCCGCGTACAAGGCGCTCGGCGTGCCGGTGTACTCGTCGGCGGTGTTCAACTTCATCCCGAAGACCGCGATGGAGTTCTATCGCGCAATCGCCGCCGACGACCACGCGACCACGGGCCGCCTGATCGACGAATTCTTCCTGCCGTACCTGAAGATCCGCAATCGCCGTGCGGGCTATGCGGTGTCGATCGTCAAGGCGGGCGCGAAACTCGTCGGCCACGATGCGGGCCCGGTGCGCGCGCCGCTGACCGATCTGACCGAAGACGAGCTCGAGCAACTCGACGTGCTCATCAAGAAGCTCGGCGCGCAGTAAAGGCACAGGCAGGAGACGGGCGAAGCGAGGACGCACGACGCCGTGTGACGCTTCGCCGATGAGGGCCGCGCGAGCGGCCCTCCGTGCATCTCGCACGTACGGAAAGAAAGGGGAAGTCCATGTCGATGAGCCGCACCGCGAATCCCGCGGACGTCATGAAGCGCACCAAGGTGCGCTATCTCATTCTGTTGCTGATCTTCGTGATCACGACGTTCAACTATGCGGACCGCGCGACCTTGTCGGTGACGGGCTCCGCGATGCGCGCCGAATTCGGTTTCGACGCGATCCGCATGGGCTACATCTTCTCGGCCTTCAGCTGGGCGTATGTGCTCTCGCAAGTGCCCGCGGGCTGGCTGCTGGATCGCTTCGGCGCGCGGCGCGTGTATGCGGCGAGCATTTTCCTGTGGTCGCTGTTCACGTTGCTGCAAAGTTCGATAGGCCTGCTCGGCAGCGCGGCGACCGCCGTGACCGCCCTCTTCGTGCTGCGCTTCGCGATGGGCGCGGCGGAAGCGCCCGCGTTTCCGGCCAATGCGAAGGTCGTCGCGAGCTGGTTCCCGACGAAAGAACGCGGCACGGCATCGGCGATCTTCAACTCGGCGCAGTACTTCGCGGCCGTCGTTTTTACGCCGTTGATGGCGTGGCTCACGCATGCTTTCGGCTGGCATCACGTCTATATCGTGATGGGCGTTGCGGGTCTCGCGCTCGCGCTGACGTGGCTCGCCGTGATGAAGAATCCGGCGGATCATCCGCGCGTGAACCGGCAGGAGCTGGAGTACATCGAGGAAGGCGGCGGTCTCGTGCGCGGTCATCAGCGCGCGGGCGGCGTGGCGCGTGGCACGTCCCACAGCGTGGGCTGGCCCGTCGTCAAGCAGTTGCTGACCAACCGGATGCTGCTCGGCGTGTATCTCGCGCAGTACTGCATCAACGTGTTGACGTACTTCTTCCTGACGTGGTTCCCGATCTATCTCGTGCAGGCGCGTCACATGACGATTCTGCAAGCAGGCTTCGTCGCGTCACTGCCGGCGATCTGCGGCTTCACGGGCGGCGTGCTGGGTGGCGTGATCTCCGATGGCCTCATCCGTCGCGGCAAGTCGCTCACTTTGGCGCGCAAGGTGCCGATCGTCGGCGGCATGCTGCTGTCGTCGTGCATCATCGGCTGCAATTACGTCGACACGGACTGG
The DNA here is from genome assembly GCF_023630985.1 of Caballeronia sp. ATUFL_F1_KS39. Lineage (NCBI taxonomy): Bacteria > Pseudomonadati > Pseudomonadota > Betaproteobacteria > Burkholderiales > Burkholderiaceae > Caballeronia > Caballeronia sp. ATUFL_F1_KS39. The sequence continues at coordinate 25,359 of NZ_JALQDZ010000042.1, forward strand.
ATCGTCGTCGCGCTGATGTCGCTGGCGTTCTTCGGCAAGGGCATCGGTGCTTTGGGATGGGCCGTGGTCGCGGATACGTCGCCGAAGGAAGCCATCGGGCTTTCGGGATCGATCTTCAACATGTTCGGCAATGTCGCGGGCATCGTGACGCCGATCGTCATCGGCTATCTCGTCGCGCAGTCGGGCTCGTTCAATGGCGCGCTGGCGTTCGTCGGGATCAATGCGCTGATCACGGTGTTCAGCTATCTCGTGATCGTGAAGGACATCAAGCGGGTGGAGTTGAGGGTCTGATCCGCTGCAAGCGATGAATCGGAAAAGCCCGTTCTGCTCATGGCAGAACGGGCTTTTGCTTTACTGCGCCCGAACCACGTCGACCCGCAACGCCTCGCCGCCATCGACGATCGCAATCAGCCGATCCACATTCGGATGCGCGCCCGGGCGATTGCGCGCATCGGCCGTATGTTCGGCGAACACGGCGAGACCATGCTCGGCGGCTTGCGCGTCCAGCGCGCCGAACGCCTGCTTCAGATAGTGATAGACCGCGAGCGAGCCCTGCTTGCCCGGCTTGTTCTCGATGCTCGCGACCACGTCACCTTTGCCATCGACCAGATCGATGCGCTCGATGCCGTCGATGGCGGGCAATTGGGCGAGGTTATCCTTGAATACGTTGCTCGGCTGGATCACGAAAAGCACTCCACGTTTTGAGTTGATGTTGCGGGGCGCCGTATCTTATCCGATCAACGAAAGGGCTCGATCGCGCGCATCGTCACTCGGGGATCACAGGCTCGACGAGCCGCGCGAGTTGCTCCAGCGACTCTTGCCAGCCGAGATAGCACATCTCCACCGGAATGACTTCGGGCACGCCCTCCTGAACGATGCTCAACTCGGTCCCGCACACGACCTGCTTCAACGAAACGGTGACCTGCATTTCGCCGGGCAGGTTCGGATCGTCGAAGCGGTCCGTGTAGCGAATCTTCTCGAACGGCACCAGCTCGACGTACTCGCCACCGAACGAGTGACTATTGCCCGTGCCGAAATTGCGGAACGACATCTTGTGCGTGCCGCCCTGGCGCGCATCCATGTGATGGACCTGACATGTGAAGCCGTAAGGCGGAAGCCACTTCGCGATCGCATCGGGTTCGAGGAACGCGCGATAAAGACGCTCGGGCGTCGTACGCAAGACACGGTGAAGGCGGATGGTTCCGGTGGCCATGGTGTGCTCTCCTTTCGCGGAAAAATTGGACACATCTCTACGACGATGCATCGAAGCGTGAATCGACATGCAAGGGAATCGGGAAAACCCTTGGTTCGCCTCGTTGCCGCGGAATGATACTTGCGCGCGGGTTCCCACTTGTGCCATTTCAAGGAAACGACTCCATGCCCAACATCGATCGCCGTAGCTTTCTCATGACCAGCGCAGCAGGCGCTTTCGCATCGGCGGCAGGCACGACAGCGTTCGCGCAGACAAGCAACGCCGCATCTGCATCCGCTTTCGCATCGGCCAGTGGGGCGAATGGGAAGCCGCCGCGCGTCACGCGCATTCTTGCGGACTTCATCGTAAGAACGGGCTATGGCGATCTGCCCGCGCCGGTGCGCAAGGAAGGCGTCAGGACGTTGATGAACTGGGTCGGCGTCGCGGTCGGCGGATCGCACGACGAGACCGTGAATCGCGCAGTCGCCGCGCTCACGCCGTTCTCCGGTCCGCCGCAAGCGAACCTGCTCGGCCGGACCGAGCGCTTCGACATCATGAACGCGGCGTTCATCAACGGCGTGAGCAGTCATATCTTCGACTACGACGACACGCATCTGAAGACGATCATTCACCCGGCGGGACCGGTCGTGTCGGCGATATTGGCGTACTCGCAATATCGCGCCGTCACGGGCAAGGACTTTCTGAACGCGCTCGTGCTGGGCGTCGAAACGGAGTTGCGCATTGGCAATGCGGTGTATCCGAATCATTACGATGTCGGCTGGCACATCACCGGTACGTGCGGCGTGTTCGGCTCGGCGGCGGCGACGGGCAAGCTGATGGGACTGAGCGTCGAGCAGATGGTCTGGGCGCTCGGTCTCGCCGCCTCGCAGCCGGTCGGCTTGCGCGAGTCGTTCGGCTCGATGAACAAGAGCTTCAATCCCGGCCGCGCCGCCGCGAACGGCATCTTCGCGGCACTGCTCGCGGGCCAGAACTACACGAGCTCGGACGGCATGATCGAAGCCAAACGCGGCTGGGCCAACACGATCAGCACGAAGCAGGATTATCGCGAGATCACGGAGGGCCTCGGTTCGCATTGGGAATCGACGTTGAATACGTATAAGCCTTTCGCGTGCGGCATCGTCATTCATCCGTCGATCGATGCAGCGATCCAGTTGCGCAATCAGGAACACTTGAGCGCGGATCGGATCGCGCGCATCGATCTTCGCGTGCATCCACTCGTGCTCGAACTGACGGGCAAGAAGACGCCGCAGATCGGGCTCGAAGGCAAGTTCAGCATCTATCACGCGGTGGCGATCGCGATCATCGACGGCGCGGCGGGCGAGAAACAGTTCAGCGACGCCAAGGTACGCGACCCGAAGACAATCGAGCTGCGCGACAAGGTGAACGCGATCGTCGATCCGTCCATCAAGCCGGAACAGGTCGACATGACGATCACGCTGAAGGATGGCCGCAAGCTGCACAAGTACATCGAACACGCGATCGGCAGCACGCAAGTGCCGATGACCGACAAGCAGCTCGAAACCAAGTTCTCCGATCTGGCGGACGGCATCCTCACGCCGGAGCAAACGCGCGCGCTGATCGATAAATGCTGGCACGTCGAGCAACTGGACAGCGCGAGCGAAATCGCGACTTCGGCGCTGCCGCGATGATCGTTCATGCGAAGAGCGCCAGCTCGATGTATCGACGTTCCATCCGACGATATAAGCAAAGAACATTGACGTCGCGTTAATGCGCCCGAATACTGCGGACTGCGGGGCGTCGCCTGCAGCTGCTTAATCATCCGTCGCAGATGAATGCGTTATAGATCAGGAGAATTGATCGCGTCGCGTCTTCCATAAAACCTGTCGATGCAAGGAAACGTCAATGAAGAATGCCTTGTCCGTGAGCTTCGCCATGAAAGCTGCCGTTGCAGTCTCCACTGTCACGTTCGCGATGTGCGCGAGCGCCGTCGAGCCGATCAAGATCACGCTAGCAAATTGGGCCGATACGCAAGCGGTCGTCTATACCGCGAAGTACGTTCTCGAAACGAAGCTGCAACAACCCGTTACCCTGACCACGGCGGACCTCGGCATTCAGTTTCAGGGCATCGCGCGCGGCGATGTGGACCTGATGCTCGGCGCGTGGCTTCCGGTCACGCACGCGGCCTACTACGCGCGCTTCAAGAACGACATGGAAGATCTCGGCGTCATCTATTCCGGCGCGAAGATCGGCTGGGCGGTGCCGGATTACGTGCCCGAGAGCGAAGTGGCGTCCATCGGCGATCTGAACAAGCCCGAAGTCAAGAGCAAGTTGAACAGCACGATTCAGGGCATCGAACCGGGCGCGGGCGAGATGGTCGCTTCGGAAAAGGCGCTGAAGGAGTACGACCTCGCCGGATATAACCTCATTCGCGCAAGCGAGGCCGGCATGTTGACCGCCGTTGCGCGCGCGTATCAATCGAAGAGCTGGATCGTCGCGACGGTGTGGAGTCCGCACTGGCTCTGGCAGAAGTACAAGATGCGTTATCTGAAAGATCCCAAGGGCGTGCTCGGCGGCGACGAGCAGATTCACGGCTTCTCTTCCAAGCAGTTCGCGACGAAATTTCCGCGCGCGAATGTCTTCATCCGGCACTTCAAGCTGACGCTGGCCGATGTCGAATCGATCGAGCTCGACGGCAACGCATCGAACGACTGGAGCGCGGCGGCGAAGAAGTTCGTCGACAGCCATCCCGAGAAGGTCCAGGCGTGGCTCCAGCAATAGGCGCGAAGCCGCGCCCGGCCTTGCACGCCGGGCGCGGCGGCGGCGTCGGAGCGCCGATTACCTAGGTAATTGGCACGTATGGACCTAAGTAATTTGAGCACTTACGCTCCTTTCAATCCGGATCGAATCCGACACGCGAAAGGGGTGAAGCGCCATGCCACATCAAGCAACTCACGAGGTCGATACCAAAACGCTGAGACGTGTCATCGCGGCGGCGTCGATCGGAAACTTTGTCGAATGGTTTGATTTCGCGGCGTACGGCTTTCTCGCGACCATCCTGACGCGCGAGTTCTTTCCCAGTGGCGATCCCACGGTCGGTCTCCTGAAGACGTTCGCGGTCTTCGCGGTCGCCTTCGCATTCCGTCCGCTCGGCGGCCTCTTCTTCGGCGTGGTCGGCGACCGCATCGGCCGCAAGCGCACGCTCGCTTTCACCATCCTGTTGATGGCCGGCGCCACGACGCTGATCGGGCTGCTGCCGACTTATGCGAGCATCGGCTATTGGGCGCCGCTGCTTCTCACGATCATCCGCTGCGTGCAGGGCTTTTCCGCAGGCGGGGAATACGCGGGCGCGTGCGCCTATGTGATGGAGCACGCGCCGCGCCGACGCCGCGCGTTCTTCGGCAGCTTCGTTCCGGTCTCGACGTTCTCTTCGTTCGCATGCGCGGCCGTTGTCGCCTATGCGCTCGAATCGTCGCTTTCGCCCGCGGCGATGGTCGACTGGGGCTGGCGCGTGCCGTTCCTGATCGCGGCGCCGGTCGGTCTCATCGGCGTGTATCTGCGCGTGAATCTGCACGAGACGCCGGCATTCCAGGCGCTCGAAGGCAAGCATGAAGTCGCGCATGCGCCGCTGATGGAAACCCTGCATTCGCAGTCCGGAAACATTCTGAAGCTCGGCGCATTCGTTTCGGTGACGGCGCTTTCGTTCTACACGTTCACGACGTATTTCGCGACCTACATGCAGGTCGCCGGACATCTGACGCGCGGAACATCGCTTCTCGTGACCGTGCTCGCGCTCTTCTTCGCCGCGGCGCTGTGCCCGCTCGCCGGTCTGTTCTCCGACCTCGTGGGCCGCCGCGCGACGATCGCGACGACGTGCATCTTCATCATCGTCTCGGTCTATCCCGCCTTCGCGCTCGGCGGATCGGGAAATCTGTCGCCTTCGCTGCTCGGCGTGGCGCTGCTCGCGGTGGGCGCGGTGCTTTCGGGCGTGGTCACTGCTCCGCTTCTTTCGGAAGTGTTCGCGACGAAGACGCGATACACCGCATCCGCGATCACATACAACCTCGCGTACACGATCTTCGGCGGCACCGCGCCGCTCGTCGCGACGTGGCTGATCGCGGAAACGGGAACGAATCTGTCGCCGGCGTATTACCTGATCGCCGTATCCATCTTCGCGATGATCGGCGGCCTCTCGCTGCGCGAAACGTCGAAGACCGCGCTCGAAGAAGCAGGTTCGTCGAACAAGAGCGCAAGCAGTGGCCCGGCCGTCGAGCGCGGCATCAAGAGAACCATCTGAACGGATACACGCGATGAATAGCCTTCACGATTCGAGCATCATCATCGACGGACTGAACATCTCGAAGTTCGAGCGCTCCGTATTCGAAGACATGCGAAAGGGCGGCGTCACCGCCGTGAACTGCACCGTGTCGGTGTGGGAAGACTTCCAGAAGACCATCGATAACATCGCGGAAATGAAGCAGCAGATCCGCGAATACAGCGAGATTCTGACACTCGTACGCACGACCGACGACATCCTGCGCGCGAAGAAGGAGAACAAGACCGGCATCATCTTGGGCTTTCAGAACGCGTATGCGTTCGAGGACAACCTCGGCTATATCGAGGTGTTCAAGGAGCTGGGCGTGAATGTGGTCCAGCTTTGCTATAACACGCAGAATCTCGTCGGCACGGGTTCTTATGAACCGGATGGCGGCTTGTCGGGATATGGTCGCGAAGTGATTCAGGAGATGAATCGCGTCGGCATCATGGTCGATCTTTCGCATGTGGGCGCGAAGACTTCTTCCGATGCGATCGCCTGCTCGAAGAAGCCCGTCACCTACTCGCACTGCTGCCCTTATACGTTGAAAGAGCATCCGCGCAACAAGACGGATGAGCAATTGAAGGAGATTGCCGAAGCGAACGGTTTCGTCGGCGTCACCATGTTCATGCCCTTCCTGAGACGAGGCGCCGATGCGACCGTCGACGATTATCTCGAAGCTATCGAATACGTCATCGATCTTATCGGTGAAGACAAGGTCGGTATCGGAACGGACTTCACGCAAGGCTATAGCACCGAGTTCTTCGACTGGATCACGCACGACAAGGGCCGTTATCGCCGTCTGACGAACTTCGGCAAGGTCGTGAATCCGGAAGGCATTCGCACGATCGGCGAGTTTCCGAACATCACCGCCGCGATGCAAAAGGCCGGCTGGAGCGAATCTCGCATCAGGAAAGTGATGGGCGAAAACTGGCTGCGCGTATTCGGTGAAGTCTGGAACGGTTGAAGCGAAAGTCCGTGCGAAAAGTGCCGAACCTCGGTGTTACAGTAACTTTTCGCCAGACGCGACAATCTTCCCGACATGACCGATTCGCCCAAGCTCGACTACGAGGACTTGTTCAGGCATTTGCCCGTGGCCGTCATCGTCGCGAGAGAGCGGATCATGGTCGACTGCAATGCACGCGCGCTGGAACTCTTCAGGGCAAAACGCAGCGATATCATCGAGCAGTCGTTCTCGAAGCTCTATCCCGAGCAGAAGGATTTCACCACCACCGGTCATCGTCTGGCGCCGCTGCTTGCAAAGCATGCCGTATTCAGCGATGACCGCATCATGCGGCGCGTCGACGGAAGCTACTTCTGGGTGACGGTCGGCGGCTTCGGCTATAACCCGAAGCGGCCTTTCGAGCTTGCGGTCTGGACGTTCACGGATCTGTCGCAAGGCACGAAGCAATCAGACAACGCAAGCCTGCTGACCGAGCGCGAGCGCGACGTCGCCGCGCTGCTCGTGCATGGCATGACGAGCAAGGAGATCGGCAAGGAGTTGAACATCAGCCCTCGCACGGTCGACATCCATCGTGCAAGCCTGCTGCGCAAATACGGCGCGCGAGCCACACAAGACCTGATCGCGCGGCTCCTGGCCTGAATCGGCGCGAACTGCCGCAATATTCAGACGAAAGCGCTCGCGTAAAGAAACATTTTCCGATGCCGATAACCTGAAGCAGAAGGAGCCGGACGCCAGATCGTTCGCGCCTTTTCGACATTCATAACGCGTGTTCCGCAGCCATACGGCGCGGGCCGACGACATCCGGAAGAGAAAGAAGAAATGGTCTTCAGCTACAGGGACATGATGGTCACGCCGGCGGCGGTCCGGCACGGCGACGCGTTTGCCGCGACGGCGCGAATCCAGGATTTGAACGGGATGGAGCGTTCGGTGCGCTTGGCCGGCGAGTTTCCGAACGTGGAAGAAGCGATCCGCTATGCGATTGCGGCCGGCTTCGAATATATCGATTACGAGCAAAGCTGCTGAACTCCGCGAGGCGCGCCGCGTCCGCGACGCACCTCGAAGCTACGCATCGAGGGAAGCGTTGCGCTTCCCCTGGCTCGTCAACTCAGCTTGACCGAGGTTGCATCGGCGGTCAGATAGCCCACCGCCGCGCCGTAGCGATCCTTGTAGTTCGCGCGGATCAGCGGATCGAGCGTCGCCTGCACCTTCGAATGCAGCGGCGTTTCCCAGTCGCCCGCATGCTGGAAGTTGCTCATGACGTAGGTCCAGCCGTTGATCTCGTCGACCGCGTGCAGGCCCGTCGATTCAGCGCCCGACGGCGCCGACAGAATGCGCGACAGCGACTTCGTATCGACGTTGTATGTCCACAGGAAGTTGTTGACGTGCCGGCCGCTGTCTTCGCCGATGAACAGCGTGCGCAGCTTCTCGGAGAACTTGAGGTTATCCGGATTCGCGATGCGCTCCGGGTTGCCGATGTTGCCGAGCGCATCGGCGGAAATGTCTTCGCCGACCAGCGCGGCGGGCGCGGCCATGTCGACCGGAACCCATTCGCTGTTGATCGCCGCGCCGGTCAGATCCTTCTGTCCGCCCTTCAGATTGAACGCGTACACCGCGCCGGAGTTGATGGTCTTGTCGACGGCGAATTCGGCCGCGTGCGCGTCGCCCTTGACCATCGACTTGACGATCTGCGACATCGCCGAGTACACGATCTTGTCCTTCGCGTTGACCGTCGTGCCTTCGAGCTTCGTGAAGCACATGCTCGCGCCGCGCAATGCCGCGTAGCGATGCGTCTCCAGAAACGCGGCCGCCTTCTCCATGCCCGGCTTGATGCGAATCCAGTTGAACGCGCCGTTGTAGTTGATGCGCGTATAGCTCGCATCGAGCGTCGCGCCGACGGTCGCATCGCTGACGACATCCATGATGTCGGCGAGCGTCAGCGTGTTGGCGAGGTTCTCGATTTCATCGCTCGTCGCGTGGCCGAGGTTCATCCACGTCAGATTGGCCGAGCCCGCGCCCGCCGATGACGTCATCGCGCATTTCGCGACGTAAAGCGTGCCGGCCGAAAGATCAGCTTCCTTGTCCGCGACGAACATGAAGACGCCGCCGTTGGTCGCGTCGTCGCCCATCATGACGGTGCGCTTGTCGGGCATCACTTGAATCAGCTCGTGCGAGATGCGGCCGAGGCAATAGTGCTTCTTGATCGTGCCGGTGCCGTCCGGGTTGACGGTGACTTCGGGCACATGGCCGTAGTGATACGGACGGGCCTTCGTTTGATCGCCGTAAAGGTTCCGGCTATACGCGAGGAACTGCGCGTCCTTCGAGCCGAGCGCCGCATCCGGCTCGTACTCTTCGCTCGACAAATGCGTGTTCCAAGGCGAGAGGCTCGCGCCGCACGTGATCCACAGACCGTTCGCCTTCGACGTATCGACGTTCGCGTAGCTCACGAGCGTCAGCTTGCCGGTGGCCGGATCCTGATCGAGCGTCAGCACGGCGATCGGCGACGGCAGGCGGCCGTACATGCTCGCGGCGTTCTGGTCGCGCGTCGTGTATTCGAACTGCACGACGGCGAACACGGCGTTGCCCTTCACGCCCTTGACGGTCGTCTTGTCGAGCTTGATGAGCGACGTGCCGTCCGGGCAGTCCGAGAAGAACTGGCGCTCCTTGCCCGCCACCGACTTGTCGATGATCGGCTGATTGTCGATATCGAAATAGCCGCCCGCGACGATGGTGCCGCCGGCCGTGTTCGGCACGACATCGCCCGTCACGAAGAACGGCTGATACGCGAGCTTGTACGCGCGATTGCTGCCGTCGCTGAAGTTCACGGTCATGGTCGAGCCGACGGTGGTCTTCGCCATCGCCGCGGGATCGGCGAGCGTCGGCGCGGCCATGCTGCTGAACGTCGCCGTGGTGAACGCAGCCGTCGACGCGGGCGCGGACGCGTTCGTCGCCGCGTTGCTGTCGCTGCCGCCGCATGCGGTGGCGAGCAGCGAAGCGGCGGTCGCGCCGCCGAGCGGCAGCATCGGTGCGCCGGCGAGAATCTTGAGAGCTTTGCGGCGGGAGAGGTCGAGTGGCAGCGCCATGTGTGGTTCGAGTCCTTGATCGTGGGTTTGTACCGGCGATGAATGTCCCTGCTTCGGGCCGTTGCAGCCCGATGTGCCGGTTGACGCGCTACTTTAGGAAAGAAATGTGAAATTTGTTTGACAGGACGCTGTAATCTCTTGATTCCTCGACCGGAACGTAGAAATGTCCGCTGAGGCTTTGCCATCGGGCCGCTGGACCGACGGTTCCGATTCCGGCGGCGGCAATTTCAACGCCAACCAGGGCGCGCATTACGTCGTCGGCAATCGGCTGACGCTCGCCAAACGCACGGGCACCCTCGCCTGCACCAATCTGATGGCCACGTCGCCCGATCGGATCCGACAGCAACGCAAGCGTCACGAAGGACACCGTCTTCGCGGGCGGACAGGTCATGGGCGGCGGCATGAACGTCATGTCGCGACTGATGGGCAACAATGCGACGCATCCTCCCATCGCGATCGTGTCCGCCGCGAAGCTGCCCAACACGGGAGACGTCACCGGCGCCGTCGTGCTGGCGTGCAACTGATCGCCGCGCGACCGTTCTGATCGCATCGCGAAGAAAGGCCACTCATCAGTGGCCTTTTTTTTGGCTTCCAGTCTTGCGAAGGCGGCGCGTTCCCCACACGCTCCGACAATCAAACCACGCGCTTCCCGCAACTGACGCAGTACCGCGCGCCCGCCTGGATCGACGTGCCGCACGTCGGGCATCGGCTGGGATCGAGCGGCGTGTCGCACTGCTTGCAGACGGCCGTGTCCGGCGGATTCGACTTGCGGCATTGCGGGCAGATCACATCGGGCGGCAGCGGCGGAATCGAGCCGGGATGACGGCCCCACGATTCATCGCCGTTGTATTCCTGATAGCCGTCCCGATGACGCCGGTCATGCTCTCTCCGATGGCTGCCGTGCCCGCCGTGCCCGCCGTGCCCGCCATGTCCGCCGAAGTGACCGTTCTCGAACAGCTTCCGCAAGAAACTCATGATTTGCTCCTTTTGCTGGTGAGGTGCTCAGTTGAAGCGCTTATGCAGAATGCGCAGCCCGTTGCCGACGACAAGCAGGCTTGCGCCGACATCCGCGAACACGGCCATCCACATCGAACCGAGTCCGGCCACGGCGAGCGCGAGAAACACGCCCTTCACGACGAGCGCGAACGCGATGTTCTGCACGAGAATCGCGTGCGTCGCCGACGAAAGACGGATAAACGCGGCGATCTTGCGCAGGTCGTCGTCCATCAGCGCGACGTCGGCGGTTTCGATGGCCGTATCGGTGCCCATCGCGCCCATCGCGAAACCGATGTCCGCGCGCGCCAGCGCAGGCGCGTCGTTGATGCCGTCGCCGGCCATGCCGACCGCGCCGCCGTCCGCGCCGAGACTTTCGATGGTGCGCAGCTTGTCCTCGGGCAACTGGCCCGCCTCGACGCGATCGATGCCGACCGCGCTCGCGATGGCGCGCGCCGTGTGCGGGTTATCGCCCGAGAGCATCGCCGTCTGCACGCCGAGCGCGTGAAGCCGGGCGATCGCGTCGCGGCTCGATTCCTTCACGGTGTCCGCCACGGCGAAAAGCCCGAGGACGTTGTCCGCATCGGCGAGCATCACGACGGTCCTGCCTTCACGCTCCAGCGCTTCAGCCCGGCGCTTCGCATGGCTCGCGCCGCGTCCGATGTCTTCCATCATTCGCTGATTGCCGAGCCAGTAAGCACGGCCTTCGACGACACCGCGAACGCCGCGCCCCGGCACCGCTTCGAACGCCTCCACCGCGATGCGCGGCACGCCGTCCTGGCTCGCGGCCTGCGCGATCGCGAGCGAAACCGGATGATCGGAACGGCCCGCGAGACTCGCCGCGATCGCGCGCACGCGGCCTTCGTCCATGCTCCGGTCGAGCAGCGCGAAATGCGTCTGCACCGGCTTGCCGTGCGTGATCGTGCCGGTCTTGTCGAACGCGAGCCAGCGCAGGCGCCGTCCGCGTTCGAGAAAGGTTCCGCCCTTCACGAGGATGCCGTGCCGCGCCGCCGCGGCGAGTCCGCTGACGATCGTCACCGGCGTCGAGATGACGAGCGCGCACGGACACGCGATGACGAGCAGCACGAGCGCGCGATAGATCCACGCGTACCACAACTCGTCGAACGCGAGCGGCGGCACGACCGCGACCGCTATCGCCACGAGAAGCACGAGCGGCGTATAGATGCGCGCGAAACGATCGACGAAACGTTGCGTCGGCGCCTTCGCACCTTGCGCGCTTTCGATCGCGCGGATGATGCGCGCAAGCGTCGTGTCCTTCGCCGCCGCCGATACGCGAAACTCGAACGAGCCGGTTTCGTTGACGGTGCCCGCGAACACATCGTCGCCCGGCGACTTTTCGACGGGCAGGCTTTCGCCGGTGATCGGCGCCTGGTTGACGGCGGAGCGCCCGGACGTGACGACGCCATCCAGCGCGATGCGCTCGCCCGGCCGCACGCGCACGACGGCGCCGCGCGTGACGGCGCTCGCTTCCATCGCGCGCCACAGGCCGTCGGCTTGCAGAACGGTCGCCGTGTCGGGCGCGAGCTTCATGAGTCCCGCGATCGCGTTGCGCGCCCTTTGCAGCGACTTCGCCTCGATGAGTTCGGCGATCGTGAAAAGCGCCATGACCATCGCGGCTTCCGGCCACTGTCCGATGACCATCGCGCCGGTCACGGCGATGCTCATCAGCGCGTTGATGTTGAGGTTGCCGTTGCTGATGGCGATGAAGCCCTTGCGATACGTCGAGAAGCCGCACGAAGCGATCGCGGCGAGCGCGAGCGCGACGACGAGCCAGGACGGTCCGCCGAACCCGCTCGCAGCCTCCGACGCCGCCGCCGCAACGCACGCGAAGGCGAGCATCCACAGCGCGCGCTTGCCTGCGGGCGCGTCGTTGCGGGGTTCGGTGCGCGGCGTGAAGCCCAGTGCGCGCAACGCATCGAGAACGGATGCGAGCGCGTTGGCATCGTGTTCGACGGTCAGCACGCGACGCAGCAGATTGAACTCGACCGATCCGACTCCCGGCATGCCCGCGAGCTTCTTGCGGATCAGCGTCTCTTCGGTCGGACAATCCATCTCGTCGATGACGATCTCCGTCCGAACCGAAGCTTTCGTCTTTATTTCGTATTCCTTTAAATCATTTCGGACACGACGATCAGCCGGCTCAGGCCGGGGCTTGCCGATGCTCTCGGGACGTAACATACTGGCTCCTTTTCTTGACTTTTCCCGAATTGAACACCTTGGAGCCACTCCAGGGTCAAGAAAAAAGGATGCCGAAATGAAGATAGGGGAACTGGCGCGCATAGCGAATTGCACGCCCGATACGATCCGCTTCTACGAAAAGGAAGGGCTGATTCCGCCGCCTGCAAGGACGGACGCGAATTACCGGACTTACGACAAGACGCATGTCGAACGCCTGCGCCTTATCCGCAATTGCCGCGAGCTCGACATGACGCACGACGAAGTGCGCGCCCTGCTCTACGCATTGCAGGCGCGCTCGCCGGATTGCCGCGAAATCGATGCGCTCGTCGATGAGCATATCGGCCACGTAAGCGCGCGCATCGACGAATTGATGAGGCTGCGCGACCGGCTCACCGCATTGCGCGAGACATGCCGCGGCGAGCACGCCGTCGATTCGTGCGGGATCGTGCACGAACTGACATCGCAGAAGACGCCGGGACGCAGAACGAAGAAGTCACACGTCGGCTAGCGCTTCGTCCTGCATGCGCGTTACATGCGGCTTGCGTCGATGACCGCATCGGCGAATGCTTTCGGCGCCTCTTGCGGCAGATTGTGGCCGATGCCGCCCGCGACGTTCCGATGCTCATACTTGCCCGTGAACTTCTTGGCATACGCCGACGGATCGGGATGCGGCGCGCCGTTGGCATCGCCTTCCATCGTGATCGTGGGCACGCCGATCGTCGGCGCGCTCGCGAGACGCTGTTCGAGCGCGTCGTATTGCGCTTCGCCCTGCACGAGCCCGAGACGCCATCGATAGTTGTGAATCACCACGGCGACGTGATCGGGGTTATCGAACGATTTCGCGGAACGGTCATACGTCGCGTCGTCGAAGTTCCATTTCGGCGATGCGAGTTGCCAGATCAGCTTGTTGAAAGCGTGACGGTTCGCCTCGTAGCCCGCCTGGCCGCGCTCGGTCGCGAAGTAGAACTGATACCACCATGCGAGCTCGGCTTTCGGCGGCAGCGGCGCGCGATTCGCCTGCTGGCTGCCGATCAGATAGCCGCTCACCGAGACCATCGCCTTCACGCGTTCCGGCCACAGCGCCGCGATGATGTTCGCCGTGCGCGCGCCCCAGTCGAACGCGCCGAGCGTGGCCTGCTGAATCTTGAGCGCATCCATCAACGCGATGATGTCCACCGCGACCACCGCCTGCTGTCCGTTGCGCGGCGTGTCGGCGGAAAGAAAGCGCGTGGAGCCGTACCCGCGCAGATACGGCACGATCACGCGATAACCCTGCGCCGCGAGCATCGGCGTGACTTCCGCGAATGCGTGGATGTCGTAGGGCCAGCCGTGCAGCAGGATCACCACGGGACCGTTCGCCGGACCCGCTTCCGCATAGCCGATGTTGAGCGCGCCCGCGTCGATCTGGCGAATGCCGGCGAAGCCCGCACTCGACGATGCGCGCGGCGCGGTCTGCGCGCGCACGAGGTCGCTGAAACCGAGCTGCATCGCGCCTACACTCGCGACCGCCGTGCCGAGCAAGCGTCGGCGCCGCGCGTTGATCTGATCGTCCGGCATCTTTTGATTCTCCTTGTCCATGTAGTCGATGAAAAACGTTCACGCAGCCGATGCGCGCAGTTCGGCGAGCGTCGGCCCGAGCGGTCGCACACGCATGCGCGAATCGAGATTGCGCCAGGGCAGATCGGCCGGATCGGCGGCCATCGGGCCGGGCGCTTTCGCGACGAGCACGCGCTCGGCGATCGGCTCGAAATCGGCGCGGAAATGCACCGAGCTCTTGTTCACCAGAATCTTCATGCGCTCGGGCTCGATGCCCGCAACGCGAAAGAGATTGCGGTCGAAGACCTGCATCTTGATGCTGCTCACCGCGATACGCACGCCGCCGATACGCAGGCAAGCCGTCGGTCCCAGTTCGCCCGACATGCCATTGAGCATCGGGCCGTCGAAGCGGAAGCGGCCATCCGACAAATACTCGACTTCGAACTCGCCTTCAAGCGGCGCGTCGCCGGGCACGTTCGAGCCGCCGCCCAGCGCTATCCTGATGCGCGCGCCGACGCCCGCGCGATGCGCCGCATGCGCCGCCTTCTCGTCCCAGATAACGCCTACCGCAGCGTCGCGCGCGTCGTGGCGCAGCAGTGCGCGGACCATGCCCATCGTGTTCGAATCGCCGCCGACGCCCGGATTGTCCTGCGTATCCGCGATGATGACGGGCTTGCCCGCATCGCGGCTCGCGTCGATCGCTTCACGCGCGGCTTCATCGGGAGAGAGGAACGGCACGTTCCAGCGCGCTTCTTCGTCCACGACTTGCGTGCATAGCCTGTCGACCGCGAACTCCGCCGCCTCGCCGTCGAGCGCGTAGCCCCAGAACACCGGACCGCATTCGTCGAAATCCGATGCCGGAAAGCCCGGCGCGAACGACAGCGACACGACATCCTTCTCCAATGTCTCGAGCATGGCGTACATGCCGCGCGCCGGTTCGACGAGCGTGCACATGCCGTTCACCGGAATCAGAAACGGGATGCGCCGCATCGCGCGCGCGAACGGCTTCCCGTGTTCGATGCGCTTTGCCAGCAGATGCGCCGCGCGCAAGCCCGTTTCGGCCATATCGACGTGCGGATACGTGCGATACGCGACGAGCGCATCCGCGAGTTCGACCATGCGCGCCGTGACGTTCGCATGCAGGTCGAGCGAAACGACGAGCGGCATCGCATCGCCGACGATGTTGCGCACGCGCGCCAGCAGTTCGCCTTCGCCATCGTCGAGATGTTCGGCGACCATCGCGCCGTGCAGATCGAGATAGATCGCGTCGAAGCCGCCTGCCCGCACGCGATCGACGATCGCGCCCGCGATGCGCTCGTATGCGTCCTGCGTCACATGCGCCGATGCGCTCGCGCCCGCCCAGATCACCGGAATCGGCTCGTGCCCTTGCGCCTCGGCCCATTGAATGAAACCGCCGATCGGCACGTTCACGTCGCGCAGCTTGAGGACATCGTCGCCGTGCGCCATCGGCGGAAAGCCTTCGCCCTGGATGAAGCTCTGGTAGCTCGCCTTCGTCGGCGCGAAGGTGTTCGTTTCGTGCTGGAATCCTGCGATCAGAATCTTCATGACCTTTGTCCTTTCGAGTATCGATTGATGTTCAGGCCGCGCGTGCCGTGGCCGCGGCAGCCGTGCGCCTGTTCGCGAGAATCAGCACGCAGGACAGCGCCGCCATGCACGCCATCACGACGAGGCCGCCGTTCGTGCTGCCGGTCGCGGACTTGACCCAGCCGATCATCGCGGGGCCCCAGAATCCGCCCGACAAGCCGATCGTGTTGATGAGCGCGATGCCGCCCGCCGCCGCCGGGCCGGAAATCGTTTCGGAAGGAATCGCCCAGAACACCGTGTAGGCCATCCACATGCAGGCGGTGGCGAGCGTGAGCAGCGCGAGCGTCGCGACGACGTTGCCGTTCGCATACGGCGTCATCACGAGCAGCGCGGCGGCGGCGAGCGCGGGCAATGCGCTGTGATAGCGGCGCTCGCCGACCTTGTCGGAACGGCGGCCCGCTGCGTACATCGCGACGGCCGCGGCGACGTACGGAATCGCGACGTACCAGCCGAGGCGGATCGTGTCGTGCATGGAGCCGCTGAGACCCTGCTCCTTGATGAGCGTCGGCAGCCAGAAGCTGATCGCGTAGATCGGAAAGATGATGCAGAAGTACGCGATCGCCAGCAGATAGATGCGCGGGTTCTTCGCGATCTCCGCGAACGATTCGATGCGATGCGACGCGCCGCCGTGATGACCGACTTCCGCCTCGACGAGCCGCTGTTCGTCCTGCGTGAGCCAGCGCGCATCGGCAGGACGATTGGCGAGCACGCGCCACACGAGCGCGCCGAGCGCGATGCACGGCAGGCCTTCGACGAGGAACATCCACTGCCAGCCCGCGAGTCCGCCGACGCCGCCGAGCGACGCAATCAGCCACGCCGACAGCGGCCCGCCGACGACACCGCCGAGCGGCCCCGCGACGAACACGAGCGCAATCGCGCGCGCCATGCGCTTAGGGCCGTACCAGTTCGAGAGGTAATAGATCATGCCTGGCGCGAAACCCGCTTCGAAGACGCCGAGCAGGAAGCGCATCGCGTAGAACGCGGGCACGTTGCGCACGAAGAGCATGCACGCCGACGTGATGCCCCACAGCACGAGAATGCGGCTGAACGTGAGACGCGCGCCGATCTTCGGCAACATCAGGTTGCTCGGAATCTCGAACAGCACATAGCCGATGAAGAAAATCCCCGCGCCGACGCCGTACGCTGCATCGGAGAAGCCGAGATCGCTTTGCATCTGAAGTTTCGCGAAGCCCACGTTCACGCGGTCCAGATACGCGAACATGTAGCACGCGATGAGGAGCGGCAGCAGCCGCCAGTTGATTCTGCTGTAGAGCGCCGAAACGGCATCGCCGCTGCGCAGGGTCTGGATCGTCGACATCCGCGTCTCCTTGTCTCGTCTTCCCTTTCTCGGGTAAGGCGATGTTGAGCGCGTGCGACCGTGCGAGCAAGAGCAACAAAGTTCACGTATCGTTGCTCTGCGAGCAACGCATTCCTTCCCATACGGACGACGACCATGCGCGAAATCAATCAGCAACGTCTGCGCTATTTCCACGAAGTGCTCACGCACGGCACGATTCGCGGCGCGGCGGATCATCTGAACACGTCGCCGTCGGTGATCGCGCGGCAGATCAAATTGCTGGAAAACGAACTCGACACGACGCTCTTCGAGCGCGAGCCGCGCGGCGTGCGGCCGACCGAAGCGGCTTTCCATCTGCTCGAATTCTGGCGCGGCTATCGTTCGCAGCAGGAGAAGTTCGAGGATCAGCTGCATGCGCTCAAAGGCCTGCAGCAAGGGCAGATTCGTCTCGCGGTGAGCGAAGGCTATGTCGATACGCTCGTCGACGATGTGCTCGCGCCGTTCTGCGCGCGCTATCCGCGCCTCGAAATCGACGTGCAGATGCTCGCGGTCGACGATCTGCTCGAAGAAGTCGCGCAGAGCCGCGCGCATATCGGGCTCGCGTACAACCCGCCGCCGCACGAGCGCATCGAGATTCGGGCAAGCTCGCCGCAGCCGGTCGTGCTGCTCGCGCGGCGCGATCATCCGCTGGCCGTGCGCGGCGGCGTCGCGCGGATTCGCGATCTGCTCGAGTATCCGCTCGCGCTGATGCCGCCCACGTTCGGCATCGGCCATGTCGTGAAGATGCTCGAAACCACCGACGATCTCGCGATCCGCCCGACGCTCACGACGAACTCGCTCGGCGCGCTGAAGCGCTTCGTGGCCGCGGAAAATTTCATGACGCTGATCGGCGAATTCGCCGCGTATCGCGAGCTCGCGAGCGGCGAGCTGACGACGATACCGGTCGCGCATCCGCTTTTCGAGAGCGCGCAGGCGAAGCTGCTCGTGAAAGCCGGACGTCCGCTCGCGGCCGGGCCGCAGGAACTGCTCGACTGGATTCTGACCCGCATGCCGATGTTCGCGCATGCGGGCGCCGCGCCCGTCAGACGAACGCGCGCTCGGGAACGTCGCAAGTGATCGCGGAACGGGGCTTGCTGCGTCACGGAAACATCTTCAGGAGAATGCGATGAACCGCGAACCGTCAGATCCCGTGCAGCGCGCCGACGAACGCCGCGAGGCGCTCGGCGAGGGCGACGTCAAGGAAAAAAGCGATGGCACGATCGAGCAGCGCGAGCACGGCAATATCGATCCGACGCTCGTTCCGAAGGGCAAGGATCATCCCGAGCAAGGGCCGTACACGCCCGAGCACGATCTGAAGGATCCCGACACCTCGCCGGACGCAAGCGCCGACCATCCGAAAGGCAAGCGCGACTCGGAGGCGTGAAACGCCTATTGCCCGCCGTCGAGCTTCGCCTTCTCCGCCGCGATCTGATCGGCGATCTTCGCGGCGAGCGCATCGAGCGAGGAAATCGACTGAACCTCGTTGATGACGAAGCGCGCCGCGGCGCCGTAGGGCTTCGGCGCGGCCGCCGATTTCTGCCCTTTCAGTTCGCCGCTCGTGTCGATCTGCGCCGGCGCGGCGTCCGGGCTCGCCGCAAGATTGGCGAGCTGCACGGTGACATGCGTGTTGGGCGTCTTGTCGGATGAACCCATCGACGGCAACGCGGAGCCGAATCCGCTCGACAGCGTTTCGTCGAACTCCCCGCTGACGAGCCAGCCCGATGCCGGCGGCGGCGAATCCGCCGTCACATGGCAAGCGGCGAGACCTTTCCCGTTCAGCGCCTTGACGATGCCATCCGCCAGCGCCGATGCGTTCTGATCCACCTTCACCGCATTGCGCGCCGATCGCAATCGCGAGCCGAGCACATGCGACGCGCCGCTTTCACGGCTGACGGCCGTGAAGTCGCGTACCTGTATCAGTTGGCCGGCCGCGGGCGGGCACTGCGGCGCGGACTGGGCGCATGCAAGCGAGCCGATCGCGGCCAGCGCAACGCCCAGGAAAAAGGTCTTCATGGGTGCTCTCCGTCGGAGAACGATCGTCGTCAACCGCCGCAGCAACACGCCCAACGCGAAGATCAGGTGGCTCATTTCGTCCATCCTCCGTTTCCGGCTCGCATCCGCGAATGCCGCGATGATAACGCCGGGCGGCCCGCGCGGGCACGCGTTTAACGCACGGTCGCGGCGTCTTCTGCGTCTGTCCGCATCATCAGGCTCGCGAGCAGGACGGGGCGGCTCAACAGAAAACCCTGCACCTTGTCGCAGCGCACGTCGCGCAGCGTGTCGAGCTGCTCCTGCGTCTCGACGCCTTCCGCGACCACCGTCACGCCGAGCTTGTGCGCGAGATCGATCACGCCTTCGACGACCGTGCGCACCATCGCGTCGGTGGCGATGTTGTCGACGAAGGATTTGTCGAGCTTCAGCACGTCCGGCCGGAAGCGCGCGAGATAGCTGAGACTCGAATAGCCGGTGCCGAAATCGTCGATGGCGATGCGTACGCCCATCGCGCGAACGTTCGACAGCACGACCTGCGCATCATCGACGTTGTCGATCAGCGCGGATTCGGTGATCTCGAGCGTGATGCGGTTCGAATCGATGCCGGCGCGCCTGATCGCGTGCCGCAGAACCGACACGAGGCGCGGATCGCGGAACTGTTTCGGCGACACGTTGAGCGCGACCGAGCAAGCCTGCGGCAGCGCGAGCGCGAGTTGCGACCCGGCCTGCACGGCCTCGCGAATGACCCAGTGCCCCGCCTCGACGATCAGCGCGCTCTCTTCGAGCACCGGCACGAACGCACCCGGACCGAGCAGCCCGAGCTGCGGATGATTCCAGCGCAACAGCGCCTCGACACCGACAAGCGCACCGGAATCGACGCGATATTGCGGCTGATAATGCAGCACGAACTCGTTCTCGCGGATCGCGCCGTGCAGTTGCGCTTCGAGATGCGCGCGCGCGAGATCGTCCTTCTCGCGATCGCCGAACACGCGAAACGTGTTGCGGCCCGCGCGCTTCGCGGCGTACATCGCCATGTCGGCGCTGATGAAAAGCGCTTCGGGCGTGCGTCCGTGTTCGGGATAGAGCGCGACGCCGATCGAGCACGTCATCGTCACGCTCTTGCAGTCGATCTCGATCGGACGATGGCACGCGAGCGAGAGCTTGCGGCACGCGCGCTCGATGCTTTCCTGATCGAAGCTGCCGGGCAGGATCACGGTGAACTCGTCGCCGCCCGGCCGCGCGGCCACGGCGCCATCGGGCAGCGTTTCCGCGATGCGTCGCGCGATGGTGCGCAGCACCGCATCGCCGGCGATATGACCGGCCGTGTCGTTGATCGACTTGAAGCGATCGATGTCGATGAAGAGATACGCGAACGGCGCGAGCGCTTCACAGCGCTTCACGAGCGCGTCCATCATCGCGTTGCGATTGGCGAGTCCGGTGAGGCTGTCGGTGTTCGCGAGCCGATGCAGTTCCTGAAGGCGCTCGCGCTCGTCGGTGGCATCGACGCACACGCTCACGACGCGCGACACCGCGCCGTCCTCGATGACCGGATAAATATCTGCGCGCACCCAGCGCGTGCGATCGTGCGGCAGGCAGAGACGAAAATAGCTCTGCGTGGCCGCGCCCGTGTTCACGGCGGTACGCATTTCGTCGCGCAGCGCGGGCAGGTCTTCGGGATGCACGCTTTGCGACCAGGCGGTCTGATCGGCTTCGAGCGCGGACATCGGCATTTCCCACATGCGTTCGAACGCGGAGCTCACATGCAGAAGCTCGCGGAAATCGCGCGTCGCGGTCCAGAAGACGGCATCGACGTGATCTTCCATGTCCTTTTGCACGCGCGCGTTGCCGCGCAATTCGTCGATGAGATTGCGCTCCGCCGTGATGTCGCGCGACTTGCACAGCACCGCGCTCACCCGTCCGTGCTCGCCGTAGACGGGCGCGAAGGTCGACGTCCACCATTTCAGCGTGCCGTTCATCGTGCGGCAGGCTCCGGAGAACGACGTCGATTCACCCGCTTTCGCGCGTTCGAAGGCACGCCGCGCGTCGGGGCCGTCCCAGAGCGCGAGCCAGTCGACGCCGATGAGATCGTCTGCGTGATCCGCTTCGATGAGCCGCCCGCCGACCTCCGAAATGCACATGATGCGGCCTTCGAGCGACAGCAGCTTGAGACAGTCCTCGGCGATGGCGAGCAGCCCATGCGCGACCTGACGTGCGACGAAGATCTTGCGATTCGCTTCGTGCATGCGATGCACGACGAACGCCGCGCCGAAGACGAGCACGCCGAGCAACACGTTCCACGGCAGCGGCACGAAGAAGGTTCCGCACGCGGCGACGAGCACGCCGAGCGGCGCGAGACCGAGCGCACCGAAACGGCGTGCGCGTTCGATGTAAGGCCGGTTCCTGGCGATGGTCTCGCCGATGGTCCCGAGGAAATCGTTGGCGCCTCTCTGCACCGTTCTGGCCCTGTTCTAGTGATGGGTTTGATCGGTGTTTATCGGCGCGGAGAAGAAAGTCTTGAGAAAGGAACCGCTACGCCGCGGCCTGCAACGCCCCCGCGATTTCCTTCGCCAGCGCCTCCGCGCGATACGGCTTGCCGAGCAAGGTCACGTTCGGCCGCAGCACGCCATCGCGCGAGATGATGTCGCGCGTATAGCCGGAGACGTAGATCACCGGCACGGGCCGCTCCTGCGAAAACGCCCATTCCGCGAGATCGGCGCACTTCACTTTGCCGGGCATCACGACGTCGGTGAGAATCAGGTCGACGTTCACGCCGCTTTCGAGCACGCTCATCGCGGCATCGCCGTTAGCGGCGCGCAGCACCGTGTAATGCATCGCTTCGAGTATCGCGACCGTCGACATCAGCACGGCGGGATCGTCATCGACGACGAGCACCGTCGCGCCGCCCGTGTGCCCCGTCATCGCATCGACGCGCAGTTGCGCGGTTTCATCGTCGAAGCTGCGCGGAAAAAACATCTCGACCGTCGTGCCCACATCGACCGAACTCGACACCGCGATATGCCCGCCCGACTGCTTGACGAAGCCGAACACCATCGAGAGGCCGAGACCCGTGCCGTGCCCTTCCGGCTTCGTCGTGAAGAACGGCTCGAATGCGCGTTCGAGCACGTCGGGCGCCATGCCCGCGCCGGTGTCCGATGCGGACAGCTTCACGTATTCGCCCGGATGCAGATCCTTGCCCTCGCACGCCGCGGCATCTAGCGCTTCGTTCGAGCAGACGAGCGTGAGCTTGCCGTCGCCGCGCATGGCGTCGCGCGCGTTGATCGCGAGATTCAGCAGCGCGTTTTCCAGTTGATTGCGGTCGACGCAGAAGTTCCATGCGTGCTCCGCGAGCAACGTGTTGATGCATACCGACGGTCCCACTGCATGCTGCAAGAGCTCGCGCATCTCTTTGAACAGGCGCTGCGGATTGATCACGACCGGCGACTGCGGTTGCCGCCGCGCGAACGACAGCAATTGCGAAGCGAGCTTCGCGCCGCGCTGCACGGCTTCCATCGCGGCGTGTACGCGCTCGGGCACGCGGCTGTCCGTCGGCGGCAAATACTGCAGCAATTGCAGGTTGCCGCTGATCGCCTGCAGCGTGTTGTTGAAGTCGTGCGCGACGCCGCCCGTCATCGCGCCGAGCGCTTCCATTTTCAGGCTCTGACGCAATTGCGCCTCCACCGCGATGCGCGCGGCCACGGCTTCGGAGATCTTGTCTTCGAGACCGCGCGTCAGTTCCCGCAAGGTCTCTTCGGCGATCCTGCGATCGTGAATGTCGATGATGACGCCGGGAAAGCGCATTGGTGTGCCGGTTTCGTCGTGGTCGCAGCGGCCGGTGGCGAGAATCCAGGTCCATCGCGCATCGCCGGAAAGGATGCGGTATTCGGCGCGAAACGGCTCGCCGTACTGCAGCGTGCGCACGATAAGCCCCCTGACGCGTTCCAGATCCTCGGGATGGATCTTCGCGAACGCCGCCTCGATCGGCATGCCGCGCGCCACTTCGTCGAGCGAAAACGAAAACGTGCGCGCGAAGCGCTCATCGCCTTTCACGCGATTGTCGGGAATGTCCCACACGAACGTGCCGAGCACCGCGCCGGAATTGAGCGCGAGCTGCAAGCGCTCATCGGCTTCGCGAAACGCGCGTTCGGCTTCGGCGCGCGTGCGTTCGAGCAGCACGCGCCCGGTCGTTTCGACGACGATCGCGAGCACGCCGACGGGCACGCCTTCGTTCGACGCGACCGGGCTGTAATGCAGATCGAGCCACACTTGCGCATCGCGACCGTCGCGCGGCAACGTAAAGCTCATGTCGCGATACGAAAGCGATTCTCCGCGCAGTCCCGTATCGAGCACATTGCGATTGAACTCGGCCGCCTCGGGCCACGCCGCTTCGATCGGCATGCCGAGAATGCGCGGATGACGCCCGCCCGAAAAATGCGCGTATGCGTCGTTATAGAGCAGCGTGCCTTCGTCGCCCCATAGCACGGCCATCGGCAACGCGTTGCGCAGCATCATCTGCACGACGGAGCGCAACACTTGCGGCCATGCGTCGATGGGACCGAGCGGCGTCGCGCGCCAGTCGTAGTCGCGAATGGCGCGCGCTGTTTCGCCGACCCAGGAATCGAGCTGACGGTGATCGGAGATATTCGAAGTCAAAACCGGCCTTAACTGTCTGAAGAATCGCGTGGTCGTTCGCGAATTCGACAGCATAAAGGCTATTCGTTTAGACCTGAAGCGCTACCCGCCATGCCTCTTATCCGCGCTTCGGTTTGCGCACCGCGCGCACCTTGCCCGTGCGCCCGCCGCCGCAGAAAAAGCGGTCGCGTCCATCCGATTCGAGTCCCGACACGCCCACGCCTTCGGGCATGTCGAGCCGCTCGATGACTTCGCCCGATTGCGCATCGATGTGCCGCAACTCGCTTTCGTCGCCTTCCCACGTCGCGTGCCACAGTTCGCCGTCGATCCACGTCACGCCCGTCACGAAGCGATTCGACTCGATCGTGCGCAGGATCGCGCCATCGTCCGGATCGATCTGATGAATCTTGCGTTCGTTGTACTGCCCGACCCAGAGCGTGCCCTCGGCCCACGCGAGCCCCGAGTCCGCGCCGCCGCCCGGCGCGGGAATCGTCGACACGACGCGACCGGTTCGCGGATCGATCTTCTGGATGCGGTCCTCGGCGATCTGAAACAGATGCTCGCCGTCGAACGCGGTGCCCGCATGCGCCGCGACTTTGAGCGTTCGCGCCTTCTCGCCGCTTTCGGGATCGAAGGCGTTGAGCGTATCGCCGGCGGCGAACCACACATGCTCGCCGTCATACGTGACGCCATGCACGCCGTCGATATCCGGAAAAGGCCCATATTCGCGGATGATTTCCGCCTTCGCGCGTTTCATCGCCGTCCTCCTGATGATTGATTCGATGGCTTCATGCTAATCACTCGCGAGATCGACGGGGAGTAACAAGGCCGTCGCGAATCCGGGCATCGGCGGCGTGGTCCAGCGGCGCGCACGGCCGCGACCGAATGATTGCACCTTGCCGCTCGCGGCGAGCGCATCGAGCGATCGCTGCACCGTGCGCTGACTCGCGCCAAGCGCAATGGCGAGCGCGGAGCTGGACCACGATTCGCCATCGGCGAGAAACGCGAGCAGCGGCGCATGTTCGTCTTCGACGGGCAACGCGAGCACCGCAACGTCGCGCGCGTGACGCGGCTTCAGCACGAAGCCGCGCGGCGTCGCATCGATGTTCGCGTGTGCGCGCAGCATCGTGCGCAGCCGGCCCATCTCGACGCGCAAGCGCGCGCGATGCGTTTCGTCCGCTTCACGAATGCGAAACGCGCGCAGGATCAGCGCGTCGCGAGGCACATCGCCGGGCCACGCTTGCGCGAGCATGCGCGCGAGCGTGAAGAGCACGGGGCGCGTCGCGAGCGACATCGACGTGCCGTTTTCGCGCACGCAAAGACGGCACGCATCGACGACGAAGGCATTCGATGCGAACAGCGCTTCGACTTCATGGAGCCGGAGCAGCCGCTCTTCGCCCTGCGCGATGAGACGCGCGGCGGGCGCGTTGAGGATGCGCCACGCGCTGTCGACTTCGGCGGCGAGCGCGGGAATCGCAGCCTCACGCGCGGCGAGCGTCGCGCGTTCGAGCGCCGCGCGCGCCGCGTGGGTCTGCAGACGGCGCATCGCGATGCCCGCAGCGATGAGTTCATGCGCGGCCCGCGATGCAGCGGGCAGCGTCGCATGATCCAACTCGACGAGCATGCGTTGCGCATCGTCGATCCGTCCGATGAGAAGCGCGCGCCGCACTTCGAGATAGCGCGCGTGCGCGGCGTTGACGTGATCGCCGTGCGCTTCGAGAATCGCGCGCGCCTGATCGAGCGCCTTCGCGGGCCACGCGAGATCGCGCGATGCGAGCGCGATTTCCGCTTCCGCAACGATGCAGCGCGAACGCGCCAGCGCCTCTTTCGCGCCGAACGCGCGCGCCGCGCTTTTGACGAGCGCGCGCGCCCGAACGAAGTCGCCGAGCTGCGCCATTGCGATGCCGCGCAACGCGAGCGCATTCGCATCCTCGCGCAACGCGATGCGATTCAGCGCGCCGAGCGGATCACCCGCCGCGAGCGCGCGCGCCGCCGCCGTGATCAGCGAATCCATGCGAATCCCGACACACTTGTCACTCCTTTGCCGTGCACGCCCGCGACTAATCTAACACCGTACTCGACGTGCCTTGGCAGGAAGGACATCATGAACATCGAACGAGACAGCAGCCGCTTCGTCGCGATCATCGCGCTCGTCGTCGTGGCGAGCGTGATCGCGATTCATGCGATGCACATGCCGATGTCACCGATGAGCGAGTGGCCGATGCCCGGCGGCTGGATGTCATCGCCCGCCTTCACGCCGATGTGCGGCCGCGCATGGTTGCGCGCGATGGCGGCGTTCATCGGCATGTGGCTCGCGATCGTGAAGGCGACGCTCTTCGTCTTCGATCCGCGGACATTCAACGCGACATGCGACGCGCCAGCACATGCGCGCCCAGCACGCACACGATGCCGATGACTCCGCCCGCGAGCACATGCGTGAGCCGCTCGAACGCATCGGCGGCGGACTGATTCGCCAGCATGATTGCAAGCGCAACGAACATGCAGCGAAAGAAGTATCCGACGATATAGCGCTGAAATGCGACGAGCGTGAGGAACGCGGCGAGCGTCGCGAGCGTGACGGCCATGCCCGAATGCGGCACGACGAAGCGCCCGAGCACGATGCCGATCGGCACGCCCGCGATCACGCCCCACGCGCGGTTCCGCAGCTTCGTGCGCGCCGTATCGACCGAACCGGTGACGATGCTCGCCGCGCCCCAGATCACCCAGTTCGCGTGATCCATGTGCGCGTACACGACCATCATCGCGGCAATGCCGACGCTTGCGAGCATCGCCGCGAGGTCTTCGCCGAAGGGCGCGCGTTCTCCGAAATCATCGAGATTGGACCAGCGTGACGCGGGCTTGCCACGCGAGCGCATATGCGCCGACAACATCGCGGGCACGAGCGCGGCAAGGAGATAAGGCAACCAGGCGGGCGCGGCGTGCAACAACGCATCGACGGTGCGTCCGCCGTGCAGTTCGTTCGCGAGAATGAGCACAGGGATGAAAGTCCAGTTGCCGACCGTGCGAAGTTTCGACCCGCGCGATGCCAGCAGAATCACGCACGCCGCGAGCGTCATGCACGCAACGACGAAGAACGCCGGCACGAGTTCGGCAAGCAGCAGCAGATACGTCCCGGCGATGACCGCGAGTCCGTGCGCGACGACGCCAGGCGGTCTCAACGCGAGCTGGTCTTGCGCGATGGTCGTGGCGATCGCGAGCAGCGACGCCTTCATCCATAGCGCGTTGCCGGTGGCGAGCGCAAGCGCGACGAAAGGCAGCAGCGCGATCGTCGCGTGCGCGAGCGGCCAGAGCTTGATCTCGCTGGCGATACGAAGATGCGGTGCATCGGCGGACATGCGCTGTGGCCTCTTCGTGAGTTCGCATGAAGTTTAGTCGTCGGTCCGGGCCGATGTGAACAATCGCTCGCAATGCGCCGTCGATTCCCGGTTCGCTCCGGCAAAACCCTTAAAACAAGGCTTCTTCGCATGACCGTGCTAAAACATCATTTAAACGTTTTCTAAAGGACTTTGCGCTGCGGTCGTTATACAGATCAGCCGATGCACTCATCGGCGGCGCGGCAGACGAAGCATCGCCGTCACCGCTCGCGCACGCGCCCTTGCGATGCAGCCACCTTGAGAGAGCTATGTTTTCCACAATCAAAGGCCGACTGGCCTTGGCCATGATGCTTCTGAGCGCACTTCTGATCGCGGTCGGCATGGTCGGACTGATCGGCATGACTCAGTCCAACACGGTCACGCACGACCTCTTCACGAATGAAATGCCGAGCGCGGTATCGATCGGCAATGCGGAAATGTTCGTGGCGCGCGAGCGTCTCTCCTTCGATCGGGCGGCGCTGAACGTGGGCACGCCCGCGGCGGAAGAAGCCATCGGACGCGGCGCGTTGATGCGCAAGTCTTCCGACGAAGCCTGGACGAAGTACTCCGGATTGCCGCAGGGCCCGGAAGAGAAAGTGCTCGCCGAGAAGTTCGGCGCGCAGCGTCTCGCAGTGCAGAAGCTGCTCGACGAAGGCTATGCCGATATACGCGCGCAGGATCAGGCGAAGATCGTCGCCGATGCGAACGCGATGCAGGTCTCGTTCAACGAGCTGGCGAAGACGGGCATCTCGCTGCGCAAGCTGCAATTCGATCAGGCGAAAGCCGCCTATGACAACGGCCAGCAAGTCTTCGGCATGTTCCGCATGGCGTCGATCATCGCGATCCTCGTGGGCATCGCCGCTTCGTTCTATTCGTGGGTGTCGCTGCGCCGTCGCATTTCGCGTCCGCTCGATGTGGCGCTTGCGCAGTTCGATGCGATCGCGAGCGGCGATTTGCGCAGCAACGTGAAAGTGACGTCGAACGACGAAATGGGCCAGTTGTTGCGCGGTCTCGCGACGATGCAATCGAGCCTCATCGATACGGTGCGCACTGTGCGCGGCGGCAGTGAGTCGATTGCGTCCGCAACCAAGCAGATCGCGGCGGGCAATGTGGATCTTTCGTCGCGCACCGAAGAACAGGCGTCGGCGCTTCAGGAAACCGCGTCGAGCATGGATCAGCTGACCGGCACGGTCAAGCAGAACGCCGACAACGCGCGCCAGGCGAGCGTGCTTGCTGCGAATGCGTCGGAGATCGCGGGCAAGGGCAGCCATGTCGTGTCGCAGGTCGTGACGACGATGGGCGAGATCAACCATAGCTCGTCGAAGATCGCGGACATCATCACGATCATCGAAGGCATTGCGTTCCAGACGAACATTCTCGCGTTGAACGCAGCCGTCGAAGCGGCGCGCGCCGGTGAAGAAGGCCGCGGCTTCGCGGTCGTCGCTGGGGAAGTGCGCTCGCTCGCACAGCGTTCGTCGGCGGCGGCGAAAGAGATCAAGGAGCTGATCGACAACTCCGTCGAGCGCGTGCAATCGGGCGCCGCGCTCGTCGATGAAGCCGGCCGCACGATGACGGAGATCAGCACGGCGGTGCAGCGTGTGACCGACATCATGGGCGAGATCGCGGCGGCGTCGGAAGAGCAAAGCAGCGGCATCGAGCAAGTGGCGCGCGCCGTCACGCAGATGGATGAAGTGACGCAACAGAACGCGGCGCTCGTCGAGGAAGCGGCGGCGGCTGCGCAATCGCTGGAAGATCAGGCGGGCGCATTGCGCACGGCGGTGGAGACCTTCCGTCTTCACGATGAAGGCATACGCGCGACGGTCTGACGCCGTTTCGCGTCTCGATCATGCACGGCTCGCGATCCTTCGGGACGCGAGCCGTTTGTCTTTTGCCGAGCCATAACCGCCGGTAATCACCTCATGAGGCGAATTCAATAGACGGCTATCGCTGTTTTCGCGAGACTGCGGAGCGTCGGATCGACATGCGGTCCGTCCTCGATAAAAGAGCGCGCGCAACGAATCAGCCAGCGCGCAACAAGCCTCGGAGGAGACATAGAAGATGCTGCATCGACCCAGAGTCACCCGCTCCGTGCTCGCGCTGATGTGCGCGATGTCGTTCATCATGTATCTCGATCGCGTGAACCTGTCCGCTGCGGCGGGCCTCATACGCGACGATCTTCATCTCACCAATACCGACGTCGGCCTCGTGTTCGGCGCGTTCGCCTATACGTATGCGATCTGCCAGGTGATCGGCGGATGGTTCAGCGATCGATTCGGCGCGAAGACGACGCTCGTGCTGTGCGCGTCGATCTGGATCGTCGCGACGATCGCGACGGGTTTCGCGGGCGGCGTCGCGTCGCTGTTCTGCGCGCGCATGTTGCTCGGCGTCGGCGAAGGCGCGGCGCTGCCGGCGCAGGCGCGCGCGCTCGTCAACTGGTATCCGGCGAGCAAGCGCGGCTTCGTGCAGGGGCTCACGCATTCGTTCTCGCGTCTTGGCAACGCGCTTACGCCGCCGTTGATCGCGTTGCTGGTCGCGTTCGCTTCGTGGCGTGCGTCCTTCGTGCTCGTCGGCGCGCTGACGGCCGTGTGGGTGATCGTTTATGCGTGGTACTTCGCGGACAATCCGCGCAAGCATCGGCATATGACGGCGGAGGAAGAAGCGGAGTTGCCGCCGGAGAACAAGGTCGCCGTCGACAAGACGCGCGAACCGACGCCGTGGGGACGCCTGCTCAAGCGCATCTCGCCGACGATGCTCGTCTACTTCTGCTATGGCTGGACCGGCTGGCTCTTCTTCACGTGGCTGCCGACGTTCTTCATGCATGGACGCGGGCTCGATCTGAAGAGTTCGGCGTTGTTTTCGGCGGGCGTGTTCTTGTCGGGCGTCGTCGGGAATACGGCGGGCGGCGTGATCTCCGATCGCATTCTGAAGCGCACGGGCAGCTTGGTTTCGGCGCGGCGCAACATGATCATCGTCGCGTTTCTCGGGGCGCTCGTGTTTCTCGCGCCGGTGATGTTCGTGAAGTCGCTGCCGGTTATGGCTGCTTCGATGAGCCTGTCGTTCTTCTTTCTCGAGATGACGATTGGACCGATCTGGGCCGTGCCGATGGACATCACGCCGAAACATGTCGGGATTGCCAGCGGGCTGGTGAATGCAGGGTCCGCTATCGCGGGGATTTTCTCGCCGATCGTGTTCGGGTTTGTCGTCGATCGGACCGGGAGTTGGACTTTGCCGTTCGCTGGATCGTTGGGGTTGCTCGCGGTTGGCATCGTGATGACGTTTTTTATGCGGCCGGATATTGCGTTGGATAGCGCTGGTGCGGCGGCTTCTGGGAGGGAATTGGGGTTTGCGGAGTAGCGGGTTTGAGGGCGAATCGGTTGACACTTTGATACCGTCGTGCCTGCGATAGAACGACGGTCATTTTTCGTGTGAATTCCCACTGGGCGTCATATCGACCTCAATCAGGAAAGCTTCGCATATTTCGCTAGATTGTCCCTTTGACGTCCCCGGCGCTCGCGACCAATGCAAACGAGGCAGATGGCCTTCGTGAACGAGCATCACGTCGACCGTTCTTTTTCGACGCGCCGGTACTCTACTCCTGCATCACGTCCCCGCCTTTTTCCGCACAGAATTCTGATTTTTGTTTCGTTTCCGTTTCGCGTCCTTCGGGCTCAAGGGTTATCCCTAGTACATCCTGAAATACTTCTTCTTTAAGTTTTCGCCCGTCGAGTTCAAGCCCAAAAGCTTGCCCGTTCGACCTGCGTAGGCGCTAGATCGGGTTACTGCACCGACTCACCAATACATGTTGTCTAATGAGCATTCAAACGCAATCCGCAGAACCACCAATCGCCTTTTCGGGACCCTTTGCAACCCAGAACGAGCATGCGATAGACGCAAGCGAATACTTGAGGAAAGCTGAGGAGGCGTTGGCAAGCACTGCGGCAACCTTCGCAAACGAAGCGATCTCCGACGCTCGCGTTAGGCAACGCTATGCAGCAGGAATCCAGCGGGTCAGTCACATGATTCAACAGGAGGTCGAGGCGGGACGAATGTCGGCAATCGATGGCGCAACCTACTGCAACCGCTTGCGCAATCAGATACTCATTGAGACTCGAAAAGTGTCTTCGACTGTCGGCCGGGCTTACGCAACAAAGATGAAACCGGTCGGCCCGACTCTGCAAGAAACGCTAGACCGATACTCACGGCGGCTCTATCAGAAGTCCTATTTGGCACTCACCGACGTGGAGAAAAGCAATGTTGCGTACTCTGTTATTCAGTCGGCCGGAGGAAACGATGTCCGCGTGACTGCGGCAACCGGGAAGCTGGCACTGGCGGGTCGCGTCGCTATATTGGTTACAGCGACGCTCGCGGTAGTTGCCATAGCATCATCAGAAGACAAGATTACCGAAACATCGAAACAGGGCACCGTCATCATGGGTGGTATGCTCGGGGCCTTTCTCGCCGGACTCGGGACATCCTTCGTCTGTGGCCCGGCCGAACCAATATGTGCTTTGGGTTTCGCGCTTGTCGGCATGGGCGCGGGCACCGCGCTCACCGAGCTGGCTTTCGACGCCTACATTGACGAAATTAGAGAGTTCGAATCATGGGGTCTCCGATAAAAGATGAAGACAGAGAGATTCTTTGGGAATATCTCTCTGAATTCTTCACGTCCTTTCCGGTGGAGCTACTAACAAAGGGGTTGCAGATCGCCGCACGGTATCCGCTTGGCGAGGTTGAAGAACTCTTTTTCGATGAAATTGCGCCAGCGTGCTCGTTCAACCTAACAATAACCACGCCAGCTCTCGAAGAGGGTTTCGATCGCGAATGGATAATTGAGAAGATCAGACAGGGGATGACATACAAAAAAAAGTCTCGCCCTAGCTTAGCAATCCGCAGGCTCTACTATCGTTGCATTGCTGGCGGCGTATGGAAAGAGGTCGAGAGCGCCATTCGGCGCCAGCGGCAAGCAAACGAAGAGAGTTGACCAATGCGAAAAGCAGCAGTTCGGGACGACGACTACACGAGCACGGGCGGGCGCGTTCTAGCAAGAAGTACGGGCACGATCTTCGACAACGGTAAGCGAGTCGCCTTGGATCGCAGCCTGGCAACCTGCGGCAAGTGCGAGGGAAGGCATCTGATATTCGGTACAGGGAGCGACCTATTCGACAGCGGCACGAAAATCGTTCTCGACGGGGATTTGGTCGGATGTCCGTGTAGGGTGAACCGGGTACTAGCAGGCTCTGACGCAGGGTACTATTTCGGCGCAGCGCAATGCAGCTCGAAATCGTCGGATCCTGCGCAGCAAAACCTGGCGTCGTCTACTTTGCGCGATCATTGGATTAGCTTCACGCTAGGCGAGAGCAACTACAACGGCTTGTCATGCGTGGCGCACTTTGCGGACGGCTCCACAGAACACGGAACGGTCGACATGAAAAATGTCATTCGATTCAATCGATCGAATTCGAGCGCATGCCTCCAATTCGAGATCGTCACCCGCGAAAGCGACACAAGCGACCGCTCCGTAACAGAATCGTTACTATCTTTGATATGCGGTTAAGGCCGCGTGGCCCGTCCCTTACGGGCCCTCCCCTCCCGCATACTCACCAAACCCTCAAGCCTTCCGAATAGCCTCAATCACCAACTGCGTGGCAGGACTAATCCGCCTGTTCTTCCTGAGAATCAACCCATAAGGCGCGAGACGCCCCCGCAACGGGGTGGGCAAAGAAGCGATGGTATCGAGCGCAGCATAATAATCCGCGACCGAGCTAGGCAACACAGCCAGCATGTCCGAATCCCGCAACAGCGACAACGTGGTCAGAATCGAAGAAGTCTCCACGGTACTCACCGGCGGCGCCACACGCGACTCACGAAACGTCTGGTCGATGATCTGCCGCATCGGACTCGGATGCGGCTGCACGATCCACGGATACTTCGCGAGATCGGCGAGCTTCGGCTTGGCCGCAATACCGACCGAAGGATGATCCGGCCGCGCAACGATCGCGAGCGCCTCTTCCGACAAGGTCTCGAACGTCAGGTCCAGCGCTGAAAAGCCATAAGGAATGCGCCCGACGACAATATCCAACTGATCCTGCTGCAAGGCCTGCACGAGCACATCGCTCGTATCGATCTGCACGCTGATCTGCAAGCGCGGATGCGCTTCCTTCAACTCCACGATCACCTTCGTCAGCAAGTCAGGCGCAGGTGCCATCACCGCGCCGATCCGCACCTTGCCGATATCGCCCGCCTCGATCGCCGCGAGCTCATCGCGCAATTCATCGAGGTCCTCGAACACGACGCGCGCATAGCGCATCACCGCTTCGCCGTAGATCGTCGGCTCCATGCCTCGCGCATGACGCACGAACAGCGACGCGCCGATCGTGTCTTCCAGTTCCTTCAACGCCTTCGTCGCGGCAGGCTGCGTCATCGCGAGTTCGTCGGCGGCGCTTCTGAGCGATTCGGTTTCCGAAAGCGCCATCATCAATTGCAGATGACGTAAGCGCAGACGTTTGCGGATGGTCGAAGCCGGCGCGATCATGCGAGTGATAACTCCAGGAAATAGCCCGATTCAAATTATTCAATGGTCAGTTATCGCGGAGTTTCGCACACTAGCGCTACCCGAAACAGCCGCGCAAACCCTCGCATCATGCAGTGCGCGCGGCATCAATCGAACCACACGGAGACACCGAAGATGAAGATCAAGCATGTCCGCGCGCGCGTTTTCGAATGGAAAGGCAAGGTCGTTCCGCCGCAATCGCATTTCTGTACGAACGCCGTCGATATCCTCTACGAGCGCGGCGATGCAATGGGCTCGTTCCGCTTTCACGGCTGGCTCGTCGTCGAGGTCGAATGCGACGACGGCACCGTCGGCATCGGCAATTGCGCGCTCGCGCCGCGCGTCGCGAAGCAGATCGCCGATGAATATCTCGCGCCTATCGCCATCGGCGAAGATCCGTTCGATCACGAATACATCTGGCAGAAGATGTATCGGCGCACGCTCGCCTGGGGCCGCAAGGGCATCGGCATGGCGGCGATCTCGGCGATGGATATCGCGCTGTGGGACATCATGGGCAAGGCCGTGAAGAAGCCCGTCTTCAAGCTGCTCGGCGGCCGAACGAAAGAGAAGATCTGGTGTTATGCATCGAAGCTCTATAACAACGACGATCGCGACGCGTTTCTCGCCGAAGCGCAAGGTTATCTCGATCAAGGTTTCACCGCGATGAAAATGCGCTTCGGCTATGGCCCCAAAGACGGTCCGAAAGGCATGGCGAAGAATCTCGAACAAGTGCGCCTGTTGCGCGAGCTTGCCGGCGATGACGTCGACATCATGCTCGAATGCTATATGGGCTGGACGCTGGAATACGCGCGCCGCATGTTGCCGCGCCTTGCCGAATTCAATCCGCGCTGGCTCGAAGAACCGGTGATCGGCGACGACGTCGAAGGCTATCAGGAACTCAAGAAGATGAACATCGTGCCGATCTCCGGCGGCGAGCACGAGTTCACGAGTTATGGCTTCAAGGATCTGCTCGAACGCCGGGCCGTCGATGTCATTCAATACGACACGAATCGCGTCGGCGGCATCACGGCGGCGCGCAAGATCAACGCCATGGCCGAAGCGTGGTCCGTGCCGGTCATTCCGCACGCGGGCCAGATGCACAACTATCACCTGACGATGTCGAGCACCGCGAGCCCGATGTCCGAGTTCTTCCCGGTGTTCGATGTCGAAGTCGGCAACGAGCTTTTCTATTACATCTTCGACGGCGAACCGCAGCCGGAGAACGGCTATCTGCAACTCTCCGATGAAACGCCGGGCCTCGGCATCACGCTGTCCGACAAGCATCTGAGCGACTTCAACATCATCGAATGACGATGCGACCTCGGGACCATGCAGCCCGAGGCGACAGGAGACGAACATGGAAAGCAGAATCGAAGCACACACGGCGCACGACGCCGCCTCGTCCACACACGCGACGAGCGTGCGCTGGCGCATCTTCGGCGTGGTGTTCCTCATCACGCTGATCAATCTCGTCGACCGCATCTCGCTTTCCATCGCGATGCCCACCATCGCCAAGGAGTTCGCGCTCTCGCCCGCGATGCAAGGGCTCGTGCTGTCGAGCTTCTTCTGGTCATACGCGCTGTTGCAGATTCCGGGCGGCTGGCTCATCGACAAACTCGGCCCGCGCAAAGTAGTTGCAGGTGCAACTGTCTTGTGGGGTCTCTTCCAGACGCTGATGGGCGCAGCCACCGGCGGCATGTCGATGTTGCTATTGCGCGTGGGTCTCGGCGGCGCCGAAGCACCGCTCTTTCCCGCCGGCAGCAAGCTCAACGCGCTGTGGCTGTCGCGCAAGGAACGCGCGCGCGGCGCGGTGCTGATGGATGCCGGATCGCCGCTCGGCGCCGCGATTGGCGGTCTCGCGATCTCGAACCTGATCCTCATGTTCGGCTCGTGGCGCACCGCGTTCGTCGTCGCGGGGCTTGCGACCATCGCATGCGGATGGCTCGCATGGCGCTATCTGCGCGACGATCCCGCGAAACATCCCGGCGTCAATGGCGCGGAACTGGCGCATATCCACGACGGCGCGCCGCCCGCATCGAAGGCGATGCACGCAAGCCAGGACGATGCGCCGCTGCCGCTGCGCTCGACCATCGCGATGTGCGTCGGCCGCATGAGCTGGGCGATGATCTTCTTCGGCTTGCTCACGTGGGGCCCGAGCTATCTGACGCAGGCGCGCGGTCTGAGCCTTTCGCAGATCGGCGCGGCGACCTTCTTCATCTTCCTCGCGGGCGCGCTCGGTTCGCTTTCCGGTGGCTTCCTGTGCGATGCCTTGTGCGGGATGAATCTGTCGCGCGGTAAAGTCGTGAAGACGATGATCGCGGTCTCGGGCATCGCAACGCTCGCCGTATTCGCCGCGCTCCCGACGATCACTTCGCCCGTCGTCGCGGTCGCCGTGCTGTGCGGCGCATCGTTCCTGCTGATGTGGGGCAGTCTCTACTGGAGCCTGCCTTCGCTGCTCGCAAGCCCGGGACGCGTGGGCCTGCTCGGTGCATGCATGAACTGCGCGGGCAGCGTCGGCGGCATTTCGATTCCGCTCATCACCGGCTTCATTCTTCAGCGCACCGGCTCTTTCGATGCGGTGCTGCACTTTTACGGCGCGTGCGCGCTGGTGTATATCTTCGGTTCGATCGCAATCGATCTGCGCCGCACGCGTTAATAATCGACAACGGACCATACAGACATGAAACCTCGCATCGCAGTGCTTCTCGGCGATCCCGCCGGCATCGGTCCCGAACTGATCGCGCGTCTCATCGCGAAGCCCGAGAATCGCGCGCGCGCCGATCTGCTCATCATCGGCGACAAGCGTGAACTCGATCAAGGCATGGAGATCGCGCAGCAACGCTTCGAGTATGGAGTCATCGACAACGAAGCGGCCGCCGCGCGCGATACCGGCGTGCCCTCGCTCATCGATTTCCGCCTGCCCGACGATGCGCCTTACGAGCGCGCCGTATCGACGGAACGCGGCGGCCGTTATAGCCTCGAAGCCTTCAAACAAGCGCTTGCGATGACGCGCGCAAACCGCACGCAAGCGATGCTGTTCGCGCCCGTCAACAAGACTTCGCTGCACATGGCCGGCATGGAAACGAACGACGAGATGGAATGGTTCGCGCGTCAGCTCGACTATAGCGGCGCGTTCTGCGAGTTCAACGTGCTCGACGAATTGTGGACCTCGCGCGTGACCTCGCATATCGCGCTGAAGGACGTGAGCGCGAAGCTCACGCCCGAGCGCATCGTCGACGCGGTGCAACTGATTCACGATGGTCTGAAGCGCGCGGGCGTGGACAAGCCGCGCATCGCGGTGTGCGGCTTCAATCCGCATAACGGCGACAACGGCGCGTTCGGCCGCGAGGAAATCGACGTGATCGCGCCGGCCGTCGAAGAAGCGCGTGCGCGAGGCTATGACGCGCAAGGCCCCTTCCCCGCCGACACCATCTTCGTGCGCGCGCGCGATCAGAAGGTCTTCGATGGCGTGGTCACGATGTATCACGATCAAGGCCAGATCGCGATGAAACTCATGGGCTTCTGGCGCGGTGTCACGGTGCACGGCGGCCTGCCCGTTCCGATCACGACGCCCGCGCACGGCACCGCGTTCGATATCCACGGCCAGGGCCGCGCCGATGCCGGCGCCACGCAAAAGGCCTTCGACATCGCCGTGCGCATGGCGCAAGACCGCGTGAGCTGACGCCATGATGCAAGAACGCATCGAAGCATTGCGCGAACGCTTTCTGCAAAGCGGCGACGACGCCGATCTGCCCATCGTCGACGCGCATCATCACTTCTGGGACGTGTCGCGCAACTATCATCCGTGGCTGCGCGATCTGCCGCGCATCGCGTTTCGTTACGGCGATTACGCGTCGATCTGCAAGAACTTTCTGCCCGACGACTACTTCGCGCAGGCGGGCAATCATCGCATCGTGAAGACGGTGATGATGGAAGG
Source organism: Caballeronia sp. ATUFL_F1_KS39 (assembly GCF_023630985.1). Classification (NCBI taxonomy): domain Bacteria; kingdom Pseudomonadati; phylum Pseudomonadota; class Betaproteobacteria; order Burkholderiales; family Burkholderiaceae; genus Caballeronia; species Caballeronia sp. ATUFL_F1_KS39. The sequence goes on from NZ_JALQDZ010000042.1 coordinate 63,040, forward strand.
CGAATGGGATCCGCGCGACGTGCTCGGCGAAGCGCGCTGGGCGACGGCGCTGCACGAACGCACCGGCTTGCCGAACGCGATGGCCGCGCAGATCTGGCTCGATCGCGACGATGTCGCCGATGTCATCGACGCCTATCGCGAGATGCCGCTCGTGCGCAGCGTGCGTCATAAACCGAAGACCGTGCCCCGCGCGGAACATCGCGCGGATTTCGCCGCGCCCGGCTCGATGCGTTGCGAACGCTGGCGGCGCGGTTATGCGTTGCTCGCGCAAAGTGGCCTGATGTTCGAACTGCAGGCGCCGTGGTGGCACTTCGAGGAAGCCGCAGAACTCGCGCGCGACTTTCCGCAGATGAAAATCATCGTGAACCATGCCGGCCTGCCCGCCGATCGTAGCGAGGAAGCGCTAACGGCTTGGCGCGCCGCGCTCGATGCGCTCGCGCGATCGCCGAACGTATGGCTCAAGATATCGGGGATCGGCGAACCTGGCGTAAGCTGGCGTGTCGAGCGCAACGGACGCATCGTGCGCAATGCGATCGAAAGCTTCGGCGTCGCGCGATGCCTCTTCGCGAGTAACTTTCCGGTCGATAGCCTCGTCGTCACGCTCGATGATCTTTTTACCGGCTTCAAGACGATCGTCGCAGCGCGCTCGCGCGAAGAACGTCTCGCGCTATTCTTCGACAACGCGTGCGCGCTGTACCGGATCTAGACCAACCAAAGGAGACTTACTTCAATGGCTGCACCTGTTTATCGCGGCGTCTTTCCCGTCGCTCCGACCATCTTCGACGATCAGGGCCGCCTCGATCTCGAGGGCCAGAAGCGCGCGATCGATTTCATGATCGATGCCGGCTCGCACGGCGTATGCATACTCGCTAACTTTTCCGAGCAGTTCGCGCTATCCGATGCGGAACGCGACACCGTTCAGCGCACCGTGCTCGAACATGTGGCGGGCCGCGTGCCGGTGATCGTCACGACGACGCATTTCAGCTCGCGCATCTGTGCGGAGCGCAGCCGCGCCGCGCAGGACGCGGGCGCCGCAATGGTCATGATCATGCCGCCTTATCACGGCGCGACGATTCGCGTGGGCGAGCGCGGCATCCACGAGTTCTATCGCGAAGTATCGAACGCGATCGACATTCCGATCATGATTCAGGACGCGCCTGTCGCTGGCACGCCGCTCTCCGCGTCGTTTCTCGCGAAGCTCGCGCGCGACGTCGAGCATGTGTCGTACTTCAAGATCGAAACGGCGCAGGCTGCATCGAAGCTGCGCGAGCTGATCGAACTCGGCGGCGATGCGATCGTCGGTCCGTGGGACGGCGAAGAGGCAATCACGCTGATGCCCGACTTCGACGCGGGCGCGACCGGCGCGATGACGGGCGGCGGCTACCCCGACGGCATCCGCAAGATCGTCGATGCCTACTTCGCGGGCGATACCGACAACGCCGCCGAGCTGTATCAGCAATGGCTTCCGCTCATCAACTACGAGAACCGTCAGTGCGGTCTCGCGGCGTGCAAGACGCTGATGAAGGAAGGCGGCGTGATTCGCTCGGATGCAGTGCGTCACCCGCTCGCGCCGATGCATCCTGCCGTGCGCGAAGGCTTGCTGAAAGTCGCGCGCAAGCTCGATCCGCTCGTGCTGCGCTGGGGACATTGACTAGCGCCGACGCTTCTTCTTCGAATCGGCCTTGATTGTGGGAACGCCCACACGTTCCCGCAAATACTCCACGGTCCGCGCGCAACGCGCGGGCAGCGGCCATTCCGCGCGGCGGATGAGCCACAGCGTATCGATCACCGGCGCGCCGCATTCGACCACGCCGATCGCTTCCGGCTGGCCGAACGCGATGCGCGCATAACGCGGTATCACCGTGAAGCCGAGTCCGCGCGCGACGAACTCCAGTATGAGGCTGATCTGATTGCTGAAGCCTTGCCGGCGCAAGCTCGCGACGCCTGGATTGCCCGGGAAGCGGCGGCTCAGCAGACGGCTCGCGGTCATGTGCGCTTCCGGATAGTCGATGAAGCCGAGCCGTTCGAGATCGCTCCATTCGTGTACGTCTTCGTTCGCGGGCACGACGAGTTCGAGCGGCTCCTCGATGAACTTGCTCGCCGCGAGACGCGGATCGTCGGGCTTCAACGCGACGATGCCGAGGTCGTAGCGGCTCTCCAGCACGGCTTCGAGCACTTCCGAATCGGGCGCGAAGCGATGACGCATCTTCCATTCCGGGCGCTGCTGCTGCAAATCGAGCAGCAGCGGAAACAGCACGAGCCCGATGCTGCCCGGCGTGATGAGGCCGATTTCGCCAGCTTCGTCTTCGCTATCCGACAGCCGGGACGCGAGACGCTTGCCCGCCCGTTCCATCTCGTTGCAATAGTCGATCAACGCCCTGCCCGCCGGCGTGAGTTCGATGCCGCGCGGACGGCGGATCACGAGCAGGCCCAGTTCGTCTTCCAGATGACGAAGATGCTGGCTCACGGCGGCCTGCGTCAGATCGAGCCGCTCGGCGGCGCGCGTGAAGTTGCCGAGGTCGACGAGCGCGAGAAAGGTGCGCAGCCATTGCGGATTGAGCATCACGAAATTTTATCGAACCGATAATCTGCGGATAGTTTTCATTATGACACTGAACGGTTAATCTGAACGCCTTCATTGATACAGAGAACCACAGATGTCAGCACTCTTCACTCCTTTCAAATTGAAGGACGTTACGCTGCGCAACCGCATCGCCATTCCGCCAATGTGCCAGTACAGCGCCATCGACGGCTTCGTCAACGACTGGCACCTGAGCCATTACGCGAGCCTTGCGCGCGGCGGCGCGGGCCTCGTGATCGTCGAGGCGACGGGTGTATCGCCGGAAGGCCGCATCACGCCGGGATGCACGGGTCTTTGGGACGACGCGCACATCGAAGGCATGAAGAACATCGCGGCGGCGATCAAGGCGGCGGGCGCGGTGCCCGGCATCCAGATCGCGCATGCGGGCCGCAAGGCGAGCGCGAATCGTCCGTGGGAAGGCGACGATCACATCCCGTCCGACGATGCACGCGGCTGGGACACGCTCGCGCCATCGGCGGTCGCATTCGGCGGCGGGCTGCCGAAAGTGCCCAAGGCGATGACGCTCGACGACATCGCGCGCGTGAAGGCCGACTTCGCGGCGGCCGCGCGTCGCGCACGCGAAGCGGGTTTCGAATGGCTGGAACTGCACTTCGCGCACGGCTATCTCGCCCAAAGCTTCTTCTCCGTCGATGCCAACCAGCGCGACGATCAATACGGCGGCGATCTCGCGGGACGCAGCCGCTTCATCGTCGAGACCTTCGACGCGGTGCGCGAAGTGTGGCCCGAGAACCTGCCGCTGACGGCGCGTTTCGGCGTCATCGAATACGACGGCCGCGATGAAGCCACGCTGAACGAATCCATCGAACTGACGAAGACGCTGCGTCGCAAAGGACTTGATCTGATGAGCGTGAGCGTCGGCTTCTCGACGCCCGATGCGCGCATTCCATGGGGACCGGCGTTCCTCGGCCCGATCGCGGAACGCGTGCGCCGAGAAGCGGAGATACCGGTTGCGTCGGCGTGGGGCTTCGATTCGCCGCCGAACGCGGAACACGCGGTCGAATCCGGTCAACTCGATCTCGTGATGATCGGCCGCGCGCATCTGTCGAATCCGCATTGGCCGTATCAGGCAGCCAAGCAGTTGAAGGTCGAGAAGCCGTCGTGGGCATTGCCCGCGCCTTATGCGCATTGGCTCGAACGTTACGCCGTCGCTGAATGACGTCGTGAAATGAAAAAAGCGCGCAATGGTGAACTGACCCCGCAAAGTTGGACAGTTTTGGGCTAGGCCGCTAAGGGCTGAGTTCTGTACATCACAGGACTCAGCC
>NZ_JALQDZ010000043.1:0-159220 GCF_023630985.1 Caballeronia sp. ATUFL_F1_KS39
GAGTCGTGCGCTGTACTTGCTCATGAAAAAACACCCCAAATCGTTGAACGGGTGTCCAACTTTTGGGGTGGAGTTCATGGTTGCGCGCTTTTTTTAGTTGACCGGCTCCATGCCGTGTTTGATCTTGGTCGCGTCGGTATCGCTCGAACCGAGAAACGCCAGGAACGCGCGAGCATCTTTCGATGCGCTTGCGTTCGCACCGATCGCGCCTTCGAATACCGTCTGCGTTTGAATCGCCGGCGGCAACATACCGAGCACGTCGATGCCTTCGACGCCGATCATCTCGCTCAACTGCTGGAAGCCGAGTTCGACTTCGCCACGCGCGATGAGCGCGCCGACAGCGACACCCGGCGGCGCCTGCACGATGCGCGATGCGATGCGTTGAGCGATGCCCCAACGCTCGAACAGACGCGTCAGATAGACACCGCTCGGCCCCGTCGAATAACCGATGGTGCGCGCCGCGAGCACGGCTTCGCGCACGGCGGCTTCATCGTCGATGGCAGGACGCCGCGCGCCCGCTTTCACCGCGATCGCAACGCCCGAACGCGCGATCCGCACGCGACTCGCTGCATCGACGTGTCCTGATGCCGCGAGCCGATCGATCGCATCCGAAGCGAGCACGACAATATCGAACGCTTCGCCCGCTTCGCCCGCTTCGATACGCCTGACCGCCGCGACGCCGCCCACCGATACGATCGCAATGCGCTGGCCCGACTGCGCTTCATACGCGCAAGCGAGATCGTTCAACACTTGGCGCGTGGCCATCGAAGAGATACCGGTGATGCTCATGCGCGTCAGTCGATATAGCGCAGGCCCGCTTTTTCCAGCGGTTCGCGCATCTTGTACATGTCGAGACCGAGCACGCCGCTTGCGAGCTTCGCGCGTTTTTCTTCCTCGAGCGCCTCGCGCGCAGTGGCTTTATCGAGCACCTGTTGCGCCGATGCGGACGGCACGACCACGACGCCATCGTCATCCGCGACGATCACATCGCCCGGCGTGACCCATGCGCCCGCGCACACGACCGGAATGTTCACCGAGCCGAGCGTCGCCTTCACCGTGCCCTTCGAGGAAATCGCGCGGCTCCATACGGGGAAGTTCATCTCCGTCAGCACGCGCACATCGCGCACGCCGCCGTCGATGATGAGCGCACGCGCGCCGCGCGCCTTGAAGCTCGTCGCGAGCAGATCGCCGAAGAAGCCGTCGGTATTGTCCGTCGTGCATGCGGCCACGACGATATCGCCAGGCTGAATCTGCTCGGCCGCGACGTGCATCATCCAGTTGTCGCCCGGTTGCAGCAACACGGTCACGGCCGTGCCGCTCACTTGCGCGCCCGCATAGATCGGCCGCATGTAGGTCTTCATCAGGCCGACACGGCCCATCGCTTCGTGCACGGTCGCCGAGCCGAGTGCGCCGAGCCTGGCGGCCGCATCCGCATTCGCGCGATTGATGTTGCGATACACCACACCCAGTTCGTACATATCAACGTCCCTTTGCTTTGAGCGCCGCATCGAGGCGCGGATACACGCGGCGCGCGTTGCCTTCGTAAATCTTGTAGCGCGCTTCCGGCTCGATCTGCGCGGCTTCGACGTAGCGCTTCGTATCGTCGAAATAGTGTCCCGTTTCAGGATCGATGCCGCGCACCGCGCCGATCATTTCGCTTGCAAACAAAATGTTGTCGACGGGAATCACGCGCGTCAGCAGATCGATGCCCGGCTGATGATAGACGCAGGTATCGAAGAACACGTTGTTGAGCAGATGATCCTTCAACAAAGGCTTTTTCAGCTCCTGCGCGAGTCCGCGGAAACGCCCCCAGTGATACGGCACCGCGCCGCCGCCATGCGGAATCACGAACTTGAGCGTCGGAAAATCGCGGAACAGATCGGACGTGAGGCACTGCATGAACGCGGTCGTATCGGCGTTCAGGTAATGCGCGCCCGTCGTGTGAAAGCACGCGTTGCAGCTCGTGCTCACATGAATCATCGCAGGGATGTCGTACTCGACCATCTTCTCGTAGATCGGATACCACGAGCGATCCGAAAGCGGCGGGCTCGTCCAGTGCCCGCCCGACGGATCCGGATTCAGGTTGATCGCGACATTGCCGTATTGCTCGACGCACTTCACGAGCTCGGGAATGCACGTCGATACGTCGACGCCCGGGCTCTGCGGCAACATCGCCGCCGGAATAAAGCTATCGGGAAACAGTTCGCTCACGCGATAGCACAGCTCGTTGCAGATCGCGGCCCACGTGCTCGACACTTCGAAGTCGCCGATGTGATGCGCCATGAAACTCGCGCGCGGACTGAACACGGTGAGATCGAGGCCGCGTTCGCGCATCAGGCGCAATTGATTGCTTTCGATCGATTCGCGCAGTTCGTCGTCGCTGATATGCAACTCCGAAGCAGCCGGCATCTCCGATGGATTACTGATGCCGGCGATCTGCCGGTTGCGCCACCCTTCGAGCGCTTTTGGCGCGGTCGTGTAGTGGCCGTGAATGTCGATGATCATCCCTTACTCCAGGTACTAGTGTGCTGCAGTCGTTTGTGCGTGTGCTTCGTCGGCACGCGTGCGTTGTGCGACGAGAATCGATATTGCCGCGAGCGTCGCGGGCACGGCGAGCATCGCGAGGATCGCGCCGAACTCCCAACCGAGGCCGAGCAACGCGCCGCCGAATGCGGAACCGAAGATGCTGCCGAAGCGGCCCATGCCGAGCATCCAGCTCACGCCGGTTGCACGCGCGACGGTCGGATAACGTCCCGGCGCGAAGGCGTTGAGACCGGTTTGCGCGCCGCTCATGCAAAAGCCCGCTGCGAACACGAGCACCGCGAGCGACGACGACAGCGCGCCGATCCACGCCAGTCCGAGCACGCACACCGCGCCGCCGAGATACGCCGCGCTGATGACGGGCGCCGGACGCGCCTTGTCCATGATCCATCCGACGATGATCGCGCCGATCGTGCCGCCGATCTGGAACATCGCCGTGACGTTCGCCGCTGCGGAAACGGTGAGGCCCGCGTCCTTCATGAGCGTCGGCAGCCAGCCGGTCAGCAGGTAGATCACGAGCAGGCCCATGAAATACGTGACCCACAGCGCTGCCGTCATCAAACCGTAGCCGTGCGAGAACAACACGCCGATGGGCTTCTTCGTCGGCAGCGGAGGCTCGTTCGATACGAACGTTTCGCTACCATCGAAACGCGCGCCGCACACGCGGCCGAGCACCTTGCCGATGCGTTGCGAGGTCGCGCCGCGCACCGCGAGCAGACGCGCGGATTCAGGCAGCAGCCAGATTTGCAGCGGGATCAGCAAGAGCGGCAGCGCGCCGCCGAAGATCAGCACCGAGCGCCAGCCGTGCACCGGAATCAGCCAGCCCGCGACGAAGCCGATCAGCGCGGAGCCGAGATTGAAGCCGGTGAACATGATCGTGATGAGCAGCGCGCGCTTGCGTTGCGGCGCGTATTCGGAGAGCAGCGTCGTCGTGTTGGGCATCGCCGCGCCGAGACCGATGCCGGTCAGTACGCGCAAAAGCGCCATGCTGGAAGGCGAATTCGTGAACGCGGTCGCGATCGTGAAGACGCCGAAGAGGAATACCGAGGTGATCAGAACCCACTTGCGCCCGATGCGATCCGATGCCGGTCCCGCCGCCAGTGCGCCGATCACGAGACCGATGGGCGCCGCGCTCATCACGAGGCCGAACGCGGGCCGCGAGATATGCCAGTCCGCGATGATCGATGGCGCGACGAAGCCCATGATCGCCACGTCCATGCCGTCGGCCGTCACGATGAGAAAGCACAGCGCCACCAGCAGCCACTGGTAGGCGGAAATCGGGCGTTCGTCGATGAAGCCCTTGATGTCGATGGTTTTACCGCTAGTCATGTTTGTCTCCTGTCCCCTGTTGGCCGGAGTCGGTGCTTCTGCGCTTACTCCGGTCCCATGCAACGCGTTCGTGTTTAGCTTCTGGCCTTTTCCGCTTTGTCCCAGTCGAGCTTCTCCGAGCCTTTGCCCGCGACCGAATACAACGCGCCCGGTGCGTTGCGCGTCTTTTGAAACGCTTCGAGCGTTTCGCCGCGCATCGCGGCGTAGATATGCAGATTCGATATGCCCGTCACCGCGCCGAGCTTTTCGAGCATGAAGAAGATCACGCCGTAATGAAGCAGGCCGCGCCAATCGCGCCGGCGAATGAGATCGCGTTCCTGCTCGGAAAGGCCCGCTGCTTCGAAGCTCGCTTCTTCATCGGCCTTGAATGCCTCGCGATGCGCGGGCTCGACCATGCGATGCAGATAATCGTTGATGCGATACGCGCGCACTGCCGTTTCAATCGAGAACGGATACGTGCCTTCGAGCTTCTCGACATCGGTGAGCTGAACGGCCATCTTCTGACGATGACGCTCGACGATCGCGGGCTTGGTCTCGCTGTCCTCGCCTTCGTAGATCGCGGTGGCGATGCCTGCCATCGACGGAAGGTAATAGCTGCGATGCTTGCACACGACGTTCGACGAAAGCGCACCGCGCATCGTCAGCCACATGATGACTTCGGCGCCTTCGTAGCCGCCGAGCGCCGCATATTCCGCGATGGTCATGTTCGCGAGCTGCTCGGGATCGCGCTCGAAGAGATCGAGGAAGCGCGCGTCCCATTCCGTGTTGTTGAAGCCCGAGCGCTCGCCGTGAACCTGATGCGAAAGACCGCCCGTCGCGAGAATCGCGACCTTGATGTCTTCCGGATAACTTTCGATCGCGCGGCGCAGCGCCTGCCCGAGCTTGTAGAAGCGGCGCGCGCTCGGCACGGGCAATTGCAGCACGCCCATCTGCAGCGGCACGAGCTTGACCGGCCATTCGGGCTTGTGCGGGCACAGCATCGAAAGCGGCGAGAAGCAGCCGTGATCGAGCGCCTTGTTCTGGAAGAACGACATGTCGAATTCATCGGTCATCAGCGAAGTGCCGATGTGCGCGGCGAGTGCGGGATGACCTTTGATCGGCGGCAGATCGCGCGCGCCGCCGCCTTCGTCCGCGACGCGCCATTCGGGACCGACGCCCAGCGCGAAGGCCGAATAGTGATCGAAAAAGAACGACGTGACGTGGTCGTTGTAGATCGTGACGATGACGTCGGGCTGCTTTTCCGCGAGCCAGTTCGCGAGCGGCGCGAAGTTCTCGAAGATCGGCGCCCAGACGGGATCGTCGCGCTTGTTCTTGTCGAACGCGAAACCGATGGTCGGCGTGTGCGAGGCGGCGATGCCTCCGATGATCCGTGCCATGTGCGCTACTCCTTCAGAATGCGTGGCCGAGCGGGCTTGCTTTAGGGAAACTGAAGCCGAAGGGTAGCGAGGAAGGAGGCAGGCCGGGTACTACGCGTAAACCAGAACTTTGCCTTTACGCATGGGGTTTTAGAGGCGCGGAAGGCCGCTGGGACGCGGCGCGCGGCGAAGCGCGCAAGGGCCGCGTCGCCGATATGCCGATAAACAAAACTGATGGCTCGTGAAAGAGGACGCAATTCCGGCCGAGCGACCGGACGATTGAAAACGTTCCGGCGAATCTACATTCCCCACCTGAGCGATGGCGTATGCACGGGGCTGTCCCAATGCCGCTTCATTTCATCGTCCAGCACGCACAAGGTGATCGACGCACCGGCCATTTCCAGCGACGTCGTGAGCGATCCGACCTGCACGCGCGTGACCGCGAGACCGCGCTGGTGCAGCCACGAGCGCGTGGAATTGAACAGCAGATACAGTTCGCCGAGCGGCGTGCCGCCCAGCCCATTGATCAAGACCAGCAGCTCCGAGCCGTTCCCCGGTTTCAGATCGGCGACGATCGCCGTCAGCAGCTCTGCCGCGATCGCGTCGGCGGCGGCAAAGCGCGTTCGCCGCCGCCCTGGCTCGCCATGAATGCCGACGCCGACCTCCATTTCATCGTCGCCGATCTTGAACGTCAGCGTGCCCGCTGCGGGCACGGTGCAACTCGAAAACGCGACGCCCATCGACGCCGTATGCTTGTTGATCCGGTCGCCGAACGCCTTGCATTGTTCGAGATCCGCGCCGCTCTCGGCGAGACTGCCCACCAGCTTCTCGACGATCACCGCACCCGCCACGCCCCGCCGGCCCGTCGTATAACTGGAGTTTTCGACCGCGACATCGTCGTTGATCAGCACCATCGCATTCGCCAACTCCGACATTTCGGATGCCATTTCGAAGTTCATCAGATCGCCGGAATAATTCTTCACGATGAAGAGCGTGCCCGCGCCCGTATCGACGGCCTTGGCGGCTGCCATCATCTGATCGGGCGTCGGCGAAGTAAACACCTGGCCAGGGCACGCGGCGTCCAGCATTCCGTACCCGACGAAGCCGCTATGCAAGGGCTCGTGTCCCGAGCCGCCGCCCGAGACCAGCGCGACCTTGCCCGGCTTCAACGTCTTGCGCCGCACGAACACAGGTTCGTGATTGAGCACGACGAGATCGTCATGCGCGGCGGCGAATCCGGCAAGGCTCTCAGTCAGAAAGTCGTCGACATGGTTGATGAACTTTTTCATGGCCTGCGCTCCTTTCACTCTCTGTATTGCGCGAGCCGCGCGCATACCGCACCGATCATCAACTGGCTCGACCGTGCGCCGGGATCGATATGCCCGCGCGCGCGCTCGCCGAGAAACGACGCGCGCCCCTTGGTCGCGAGCATGTCGCGCGTCGCGAGCATGCCTTCTTCAGCCGTCCGCGGCAGCGCATCGAGCACGGCTTCGCGCGGCGCACTGCGCTCGGCCAGTTCCATGAAGCGCGACGCGACAGGGATGAGCACGTCCATCATCGTCTTGCTGCCGGTGCCGGCCTTGCCTCGCTGGGCAACGGCATCGACGCCCGCGGCGAAGATCCGCGCCGCGTCCGCCACACTCAAGGTGTCCGCGTTCTGCGCCGCCTTCGCCATGCCATGCAGCAACGAAAAGAACAGCGGCCCCGACGAACCGCCCACCGTCGACAGCAATTTGGAGGCGGCCTGGTCCAGCGCGGGCGCAAACGCCTCGGCCTCGATAGCGGCGCGCATCGCAAACAGCGCATCCATGCCCCGCAACAGGTTGAAGATATGATCGCCGTCGCCAATCTGCTGATCGAGCGCGGCGATCTCGTCCGTATGTTCCTTGAGCGTCGCGTGCGCGGCTTCAATGCACGCCATGACCGTTTTCCCGTTCATGCCGGAATCCTCCTGCCGTCGGAGCGGAAATAGAGAAGACTGCGCAGAGGTAGCGACACGCCGACTGTCTGCCCCGGCGTGAAATTGCGCTCGGTCATGGTTGTCGCGACGATGGCGGTGCCGTCGCGCTCCATGATCAACAGATGCCGCAGCGGAGAATATTCGAGCACGCGAAGATTGAGCACGTCGCGCGTATCGTGCGCGTGCAGCACGATGTCTTCAGGACGGATCGCGACCGTCGAGGTGCCTGCGGGCATCGTGGCAGGATCGAACAACACGGGCGGCAGCAAGTTGATGGGCGGTGAGCCGAGACGTTGCGCGGCGCCTAGCGAAGCCGGATTGCCATATACGTCGCGCGGCGCGCCCACCTGCACGATGCGCCCGTGTTCGAGTATGCCGATGCGGTCCGCGAGCGTGGTCGCTTCGACCTGATCGTGCGTCACGTAGATGATCGTGGCGCCGATCGTGCGATGCAGCCGCTTCAGTTCTATCCGCAGTTCCTCGCGCAACTTCGCGTCGAGCGACGACAGCGGCTCGTCCATCAGAAACACCTTGGGCTGACGCACGAGCGCGCGTCCGATGGCCACGCGCTGCATCTCGCCGCCCGACAGACGCGTCGCCAGATTGCCGAGCTTCGACTCGATATGCAACATCTGCGCGACCGACTGCACGCGCGCGGTGACTTCCGCCTCGCTCACGCGCCGCCGCGGGGAGCGCAGCGGAAACGCCAGGTTGCCGAACACCGTCAGATGCGGATACAGCGAATACTGCTGAAAGATGAAGGCGACGTCGCGGTCCGCGGGATGCATGTCCGTCGCGGCGGCGCCGTCGATGAATATCTCGCCATCGTCGGGCCGCTCGAGACCTGCGATGAGCCGCAACGTAGTAGTCTTGCCCGCGCCGCTCGGACCGAGCAACACGACGAACTCGCCCTCCTTCACGTCGAGCGACACATCATCTACCGCGACGATATCGCCGAATCGCTTCGTCACGCCACGCAAGCGAATTTCAGACATAAGCGCCTCCGTTGCCGCTTCCGTTGACGGCCATCTGCCGCGCGGCGCCGGGCAGCAGCTTGCCGCTCGATGCGTCGTAGAGGAGCGTGCGCTCCTTGGCGAACGACATCCCGACCTGGGACCCCGCCACCAGTCCTTCGTCCTTGCCGACCCGCACGCGCATCACGCCGAGTGCCGTTTCGACGACGAGAATCTGATGCGAGCCGAGATATTCATCCGCGATCACGCGTCCACGCAACGCACCGCGCTCGTCGATCACGACATGCTCTGGCCGCACGCCGAGCAGCGCTTTCGCCGCGGACGTAGCCGTGCGCGGCACGGACACGGCGACGCCGGAGAGCGAGACCGATTCCGCGCCCGCTTCGACGCCGCCATCCACCGCCAGGAAATTCATCGGCGGGCTGCCGATGAAGCTGCCGACGAACACGGTCGCTGGAAAGTGATAGACCTCATGCGGCGACGCCGATTGCAGCACCTCGCCGCCGCTCATCACGACGATGTCGTCGGCCATCGCCATCGCTTCGCGTTGATCGTGCGTCACGTAGACCGTCGTCGCGTTGAGCGCGTTATGCAGCTTGCGCAACTCGAGGCACATCAGTTCGCGGAAATCCGCATCGAGCGTGCCGAGCGGCTCGTCCATCAGAAAAGCCTTCGGGTGCCGGACGATCGCGCGGCCCAGGGCGACGCGTTGCCGATCGCCGCCCGACAGCCCGCCCGTCTTTCGGTCGAGCAGACTTTCGATGCGAAGCATATGCGCGGCCGCATCGACGCGCGCGGCAATCTCGCGGCGCGCAATACCCTCGTTCTTCAGCGGAAAAGCGATGTTGTTACGTACCGTCATATGCGGATACAGCGCGAACATCTGGAACACGAATGCAATATCGCGCTGACGCGCACGCAGCCCCGTGACATCTTCGCCGTCGATCAGAATCTGGCCCGAAGTCGGCAGTTCGAGCCCGGCGATCATGCGCAACGTCGTCGTCTTGCCGCAACCGGAGGGTCCGAGCAGCACCACGAAGCGGCCGTTGCTCACGGTGAGATTCGTATCGTGTACGGCAGTGAAGTCACCGAAGCGCTTATGAAGGTTGGATAGAACGATCGTCGACATGGCTCACTCCGGGAAGTGACTCGTCACGACGAATGCCAGCGCACCCGCCAGAATCACAGGGAACGACCAGGTATAGAGATCGACCGTGAACGGCTGGACGAGCATCGCAATGCCGAGGCCGATCAGCACGGTCGATGCGCCCTCGCCGTAGCGCCTGCGGAACAGACGGCGGCGCGGCATGACGGGCTGGGCTTTCATTTGCGTACCGCTCCGAAGGTGATCCCGCGCAACAGATGCTTGCGCAGCACAACGGTGAAGATCAGGATGGGCAGCACGAACAGCGTCGTCGCGGCCGCGACCGCTGGCCAGTCCTGCCCGCCCTCGCCGATGATGAACGGAATGAACGGCGGCATCGTCTGCGCGTCGCCGCTCGTCAGCAGCAATGCGAACGCGTACTCGTTCCACGCAAAGATCAGACAGAAGATCGCCGTCGCAGCAATGCCGGTGATCGCCTGCGGCAGCACGACCTTCACGAAGGCCTGCAACCGCGTGTATCCGTCGACAAGCGCCGCTTCCTCATATTCGCGAGGGATTTCGTCGATGAATCCTTTGAGCAGCCACACCGCCAGCGACACGTTCACGGCCGTATAGAGCACGATCATGCCGAGGTAGCTGTCGGCGAGGCCGAGCGTGCGATACATGAGATAGATGGGAATCGCCACCGCGATGGGCGGCATCATTCGCGTGGACAGTATGAAGAACAGCAGATCGTCGGCGAGCGGCACCTTGAAGCGCGAAAACGCATAGGCGGCCAACGTGCCGAGAAACACCGCAAGAAAGGTCGAGCCGAACCCGATCACGAGCGAATTGACGAAGCGCGGCAGGACCTTCGACGGCCCTGCAATCACCATGTTGCGCTTTCGGACATCGCGGTCGTACCAGGTCTCTGCGGGCGGCAAACTCGCGATGAACTCCGGCGTCTGCCGCGAGCGGATCGTGAAAAGATTCACGTAACCTTCCATCGACGGATGAAACACGACGACGGGCGGATACGCGATCGCATCCTCCTGTGTCTTGAAGCTCGTCAGGATGATCCAGACGATCGGCAGCGTCGCGATGAGCGCATACGCGATCACGACGACTGCGGCAAACGTCTTGCTGCGCGGCGATGCAGCCACCACCGACTGTTGAAGGGCGAGGTCTGTCATCGCTGTTTCACCCGGTTGAGCGCCTTCACATAGATGTTCGCCGCACCGAACACGACAACGAACAGAATGATCGCGAGCGCGGACGAATAACCCGTCCTCCACTTCTCGAAGGCTGCGCGCTTGAGCGTGATCGACACGGTTTCCGTTACGGAGCCCGGCCCGCCCGATGTCAGCAGATTCACCATGTCGAACATCTTGAAGTTCTCGATCCCGCGAAAAAGGATCGCGAGCATCAGGAACGGCAGCGTCATCGGCAGTGTGATCGACCAGAACTGACGCCATGGCGAAGCGCGATCGACTTCGGCCGCTTCATAGATGTAGTCCGGAATCGAACGCAATCCCGCCAGGCAGATCAGCATCACGTAGGGCGTCCACATCCATGCATCGACCATGACGATCGTCCACGGTGCGAGCGGCACATCGCCGATCATCTGGAACGAGTTCGGCGGAATGCCCGTGAAAAAGCCGACGATGTCGTTGAAAAGACCCGTTTGCGGTTGCAGCAAAAAGGTCCAGAAGTTGCCGACGACAGCGGGCGAAAGCATCATCGGCAGCAGAATCAGCGTGGTCCAGAAACTATGGCCGCGAAACTGCCGGTTGATCAGCAGTGCGAGCCCGAAGCCGAGCAGCACTTCGAGTCCGACCGACCAGAAAACGAAGCGCGCCGTCACCTGCATCGCGTACCAGATGTCTTCGTCTGTGAGTATGTCCGTGTAATTGTCGATGCCGACATTGCGCGCGGGCACGCTCGGCATATTCGACTTGAAGTTCGTGAATGAGAGCCGCAATGCCCAGATCAACGGAAAGATGTTGATGGCGAGCAGCAGCACGATAGTCGGAAGAATGAACAACCACGCGATGGTTCGGTCAGACAGTCCGCGCAAGCGCGCGGCCGCGCGCGTCTGGGCTTTGGTCTGCAACCCTTCCGGAGGAAAAGGCTTGTTTGCCAACATGCCTGACTCCTTGTTGTCGCGGACCGGCGAGATCGATCGGCTCGCCGGCCCGCGCGTTCATGTGCGGTAACGCTAGTTCTTCCCTTCCGCCTTGAATACTTTGTTCCAGTCCTTGACGAGCAGATCGAGCGCTTCTTTCGCCGTGCCCTTATCCGCAACCACATAGTCGTGCACGCGCTTTTGCATGTCGAGCAACAACTCGGCATAAGTAGGCTCGGCCCAGAAGTCTTTCACTATCGACATCGACTTCAGGAATGCAGGCGCAAATGGCGCGCTCTTCGGAAAGTCCGGCGCGTCCACCACCGACTTCGCGGCCGAGTAGCCGCCGAGTTGCCACCACTTCTTCTGCACATCGGCTTGCGCGAACCACTTGATGTATTCGAGCGCGTCGGCCTTGTGATCCGAGTACGACACGACGGATATGCCTTGACCGCCAAGCTGCGTGAACTGTTTCGTTTCCTTCGGATTGACGAAGAAGCCGATCTTGTCGCCGCCGACATTCGGATCCTTGTACAGGCCGGGGAAGAAGGCGAACCAGTTCATCTGCATCGCGACCTGCCCCGACTTGAACGCATCGAGCCCTTCCTGCATGTAGGCGTTCGTCATGCCGGGCGCCGTGCAGCACTTGTAAAGCGCCTTATAGAATTCGAGTCCCTTTATCGCGCCTGGCGAATTCACGAAGCCCTCCAGGTGATACGGCTTCTTCGGGTCCTGGTATTCGAAGCCGAAGTTATAGAGCATGTTGGTCACGCCCATTGTGATCCCTTCCGAGCCGCGCTCCGTGAAGATATACACGCCATACACGGTTTTGCCGTCGATCTTTCGTCCCTGAAAGAACTCGGCTGTCTGCTTGAGTTCGTCCATTGTCGTGGGCGGCTCGAGTTCGCGCTTGTACTTTTGCTTGAACTCCGCGCGCAGTTCGGGCCTCGCAAACCAGTCTTTGCGGTAGGTCCAGCCCACGGCGTCCGCCATCGCGGGCAGCGCCCAGTAATTCGGCGTGTTCTTCGGCCACTCTGCGTAGCCGACGACGGTCGCCGGCACGAAGTCGTCCATCGAGATTTTGTTCTTGTCGAAGAAATCATTGAGCTTGACGTAGTGTCCATTGACCGCGGCACCGCCAATCCACTGACTATCTCCGATGATGAGATCGCACAGCTTTCCATGCGAATTCAGTTCGTTGAGGAAGCGGTCCGCATAACTCGTCCACGGCACGAACTCGAACTTCATTGCAATGCCGGTTTTCGCCGTGAAGTCTTTCGATAATTCGACGAGCGCATTGGCGGGGTCCCATGCGGCCCAACATAGCGTCAACTGCTTGCCCTGCGCATGCGCCGCCGATCCGAAGCTCAGTCCCAGCGACGCGACGAGCGCCGCTAATACCCTTGATGACGTAAGACGTAACATGTGTCTTCTCCTTGTCTCTGTCGGGTCTCAAACTGATGACAGACAGCGCCCATGCGCCGGACGCTGCATATGAGCTCTGGCGGACCGAAGCGAACTGTCCGCGTGTCGCGAGCTTCAGGCATGCGCATTCTCACGAAGATAGATACGGGTTTCGGGCGTCGGGATGGAAGGCACGCCGCGCACGTCGTTCAGGAAGTTGAGAGCGGCGAGACCGGCCCAATGGACAATGCCGCGCACGTCCTGATCGAGGATCACGTCGATCGCCCGCTCCGACAGCAGCGCCCGCGTATCGGCCGTGCACTCGTGGCCGATCAGTACGACGCGCGCCTTGTCGCCCGATTCCTGCAGCGTCGACGCGATGCCGGAAATGCCGCCGCACGTCACATACACGCCGACCAGATCCGGATGTCCCGCCGTCAGTCCTTGCACGGCGAGTCCGGCGCTGTCGTCGTCTTCGGCGAAATCGGGCTCCGTGAGCCAGCGCAGGTTGCGAAAGTCCTCTTCGAGCACCTGGGAAAAACCCGTCCGACGCTCGAGCTGATCGTGCAGACGCGACGACGCCGACAGCACGGCGACCGTGCCGATGCGCGAACCGACGAAGCGGCCCATCAGCAGACCCGCCGTTCGTCCGGCCATGCGGTTATCGACACCCACGTACGTGGCGCGCGCACTCGACGGCAAATCTGAAAAGACCGTAACGACGGGCACGTTGGCATCCATCATGTCCTGAATCATCCGCTCGACCCATGGGTAATCGAGCGGCACGAGCACGAGCGCGTCGTAGTCGATCAATTGCTGTGCGAGTGAGATCGCGTCGCGCTGGCTGGACAGGTCGCAACGGTAAAACGACGAGACAAGACGATGCTCGCGAAAGAAGCTGGCGGACAGCGCGATATCGCGTTCGACTTGATCGAGAAAGCGGGAATTGATTTGCGGTAAGACGAAGGCGACCCGGAACGATGTGGTTTTCGCAGGCCTGCCGCGGCTTGCGCGTTCGTCGCGCAGCGTGGCCAGCGCGAGATGTACACGTTCGGCCGTTTCGGGGCGCACCCCCTGGTCTTCGCGCAGCACACGATCGACCGTTGCCACGCTCACCCCGGCGCGGCGCGCAATCATCATACGTGTAGCTGGCATGGGTCTCCTCCGGTGCCAGGCGAAGAATCGTTTTATGAACTCAAGATAGTTTTCTGCGCGGAGAATGCAAGCTTTTTTCACGCGTTAAATGCATCATTTTTGCCAGCATGCACCGTTGGATCTTTTCTCTATGTGCTTAATTTCGGCGCTTGTCTCGGCGTTGGATTCGCATTTGTGTGCCGATCAGAACGGATCTGTCATTAGTCATCCTTATAACGTCAAGAAAAGGGTGAACCGATGGCTGCCCCCCTCCGCTACAAAGGCCGCCGAGCGACACAACTCCGATTGACTTCCATTATCGAACTGGACCCGATGAGGGCGAGGGTCCGGTCGATTTCCTCTTTGATCATCGCGATGACATCGGACACACCGGCCTCGCCTTTCGCGGAGAGCCCGTACAAAGTGGCGCGCCCAAGCATCACGGCCGTCGCGCCCAATGCGACCGCCTTCACCACATCGGCCCCTCTTCGGATACCACTGTCCAGAATGAGATCGGTGGTCGGCGTCGCATCGGAGATGCCCGGCAATGCGTCGATCGGCGCAGGAAGATCCGCGAGCTGTCGTCCGCCATGATTCGAGACTATGACACCGTCGGCGCCGATTTCCACGCATCGCGCGGCATCTTCAGCCGTCACGACGCCCTTGACGAGCAGCTTTCCGGGCCAGTCGTCGCGCAAGCGACGGAGGTCGTCCCAGCTAAAGCTCGCGTCCATTTCCCGCCGCAGCACCGCAGCCTGGGAGGCGGTATCAGAGGCGTCATCGGTCGCGAAGTTCTTCAACTGCGGCATACCATTCGTCAGGTAGGACCACAGCCAGCGGGGATGCGAAATGCCATCGAGAGCGCCTCGTGGAGTGACTTTGAATGGCATAGCAAACCCGTTTCGCAGATCGCGCTGCCGGAATCCATTTACCGCGACGTCCGTGGTCAGGATCAACGTCGAATAACGAGCCTCTCGCGCTCTCGTGACCAAGCTCTTCGCCACATTCCGGTGTACTACGTATAACTGGAACCACAAGTCTCCGTCCGCTCCCCTTGATACCTCCTCGATCGACATGTTCGACGCGGTAGAGAGTGCGAACGGGATTCCAGCCTTGCTTGCAGCGCGTGCAAGCGCAAGATCTCCGTCGGGCCAGAACGCACTATTCAGACCTGTCGGCGCGATCACGAGCGGCGACGAAATTTGTCTCCCCAGAAGCTCGGTAGACTGCGCACGCTCGCTCACATCGACAAGACGCCGGGGACGCAATTCCCACTTGTCAAAGGCGGCACGATTGTGCGTCAGGCCGGACTCGTCGTCGGCCCCGCCTTCGAGATAGTCGAATACCATCCTCGGCAACCGACGCCGAGCCGCGGAACGATAGTCACCGACGGAGAAGATATGGGGAAACGCTCTTGCCATGATTGTGTCTTGCTTGACCGAACTGGAAACGTGGGGAAGAAAGCAATTTCTTGGCGTGTGTCACGGGCCGTCGAGCGACGACAGAGGAAGACCAACCGCAGTTGCGACTGGCAGACGGAGCGAGAATGCGCCGCTCATGCCAGCCGCCGACCTCGCGCTACTCAGTGACGACTTGCGTGACCAGCCGCTTCTGACGAAGCGCCGGGATATGGTTTCTGACCTGCGACAGCGAGATCAGTACCAACAGCATGGCGACCCCGAGCATCGCGAGATAAAGGGACGCTCCGCCCACGGTGATGACGACGGCGCCGGCGAATGCGCTGAGGATCGCACCGAGTCGTCCAAACGCGAGCGCCGAAGCGAGGCCGGTTGCTCTCACGCGAGTCGGATAGACATACGCACACAAGGCGTACATCGTCGACTGAACTGCATTGACGAAGAGACCGTGGACGCCCAGACCGATAACCAAGAGGCTCGTGTGACTCGCCACATCAACGCCTCGCAAAAAAAGGGCGCTCGCACATCCTCCGGCGCAGCACACCAGGAGCGGCCAACGCGAACCAAAGCGCGTGATGGCCAAGGCGCAGATGAGTGCCCCGAAGACGCCGCCGAGGTTATATGCGGTCAGGCCCGAACCGGCAAGTGCCACGGGAAGCCCTTCGGATGCGAGCATGGTCGGCAGCCAGCTAAAGGCGGCGTAGACCGCGAGCAGGCACATGAAAAACGCACTCCAGATAGCAATCGTGTTACGTCGCTGAGCCGGCTCGAAGAGCGACCCGAAGCCGTCGCGTTGTTCGAGCCTTTGCTCGGCGGCGTCGACGAAAGTCGTCTGCGCACTAATCGGCCGCGACATTCTCGCAAGGAGCGCACGCAACTCGGTCCAGCGCTGTTCCTTGCGAGCGAGAAAGCGGGGAGACTCCGGGAACACGAAAAACAGCAGAATGCCAAGGGCCAAGGGGATCGTGCCACCGATGAAGAACAAGCCACGCCAACCGAAGGTCGGCAAGACGGCACCGGCGAAGAACCCGGCAAGCATGCCCCCGAGCGGCACGCAAACGATGGTAGACGTGACGGCGAGCGTGCGGCGACGTGCCGGGGTGAACTCTGCGGTCATCGTCGTGGCACTGGGAAGCGCTCCGCCGATGCCCAGGCCCGCGATAAAGCGAAGCGCGGCGATCATCGGTATGTCTTGCGCAAGCCCGATGGCGCAGGTTGCCGCGCCGAACACCACGACGCTACCGATGAGCGCCCAGCGCCGGCCAAACCTGTCGGCGAACAAGCCAGCGCACGCGCTCCCGACGCCCATGCCAACCAGACCCGCCGCCACGGCCGGCGCGAACGCATTGCGCGTTATGCCCCATTCTTTGATGATGGTGGGAATGGCGTAACCGATGAGCTGGCCATCGAAGCCGTCCATGATGATCGACAGTGCGGCCAGGCAAACGACGAACTTCTGAATGAGCGTAAAGGGGCCGTCGTCGAGAAGACTGCCGATGTCAGCAGTCTTCGAAGCGCTGAAGGTCTGCGGATTCATTGCTCGACCTCCGCGCACACATTCGATGGTCTGTCGATTGCAACAAGGTCCGCGACGTCGCGCGGGAGCATGGCAAAACATATCTTCATGGCGATGTCTCCTGGGTACGCTGCGCCGGGTCGATCGGCGCGTCTTTTGATGCATGATCGCGGACGTTTGTTGTTCTCGGTTGACGTGCCCGCGGCTACCTACTTCGCAACGGCTGATGCGTTTCGCGCGTCGATAAGCCTGACGAGCTTTGCCAATGTCTCCGTGTGCGGAACGGACACGTTGATGCTGCGGGCCACTTCAACGACTGCGCCGTTGATGCCTTCGATCTCTGTCTTTCGCCGGGCCAGAACGTCTTGCAGCATCGACGGCTTGTGCCCCTTGTGCTGTTCGATCGCATGAACGATGTTTGTCGAGCACACGCTCAGATCCGCGGAAACGCCGCTGACGTTCGCCACTGCGATGACCTCGGCGGCCACGGTCAGTGCCAGGCTCTTGCTGTCCTCCAGCAGTCCAAGCTGGTCCACCGTCGTTCCAGTGACCGCACAGATGCTGTTGAGCGCAGCGTTGAACGCCACCTTTTCCCAGATAGCTGCCCAGACGTTGTCGTCGATCTGACAATTCAATCCGGCGGAATTCAGAGCCTCGGCGACGGCATTGACTTGGGAAGTGCGTTCACCGTCGGCGCTCATCATGCGAATTCTCCCTTCGCCGTGACTGCTCACCGAGCCAGGACCGACAAGGTCCGCTGGCCACGTGGTAACGCCAACAAGCACGTTGGAGAGCGGCACGAAGTCTCGAATCGCTTCGACGTTCCCGAGTCCGTTTTGCAGCGTGAGCACGGCGGTTGTCTCGCCGAGCAGATGCTCGATGCCGGACAAGGCCGCGCGCGTGTGCATCGACTTCGTGAAGAGCAACAGCAAGTCAGGCGGTTTATCCGTAGCTTCGGGTCGTATCGCGTTGATGTTCGTGATTGCGCGAGTATCGTCATCCATCTCCAAGCGGAGGCCCTTCGCACCGATAGCGTCCAGATGCGGTTGATTGATGTCGATCAGCGTGACTGAGTGACCGGCTTCCGCCAGGCGGCCGCCGAACAACGACCCCATCGCTCCTGCACCGAGTACGGCGATTTCCATAGTTGACATGTCGACCGCGGCTGCGGTCTTACCTGAGTTGTCGAACGAGTTGACGAGGGTGACAGGGACGTAACTCAGAACGGATAGTGTCGCGGCGACGTTTGCACAGTGACCCAGCGCAAGTCGGTAAAAGCGGCAATGCCTGCCTGTCCGCCGAAGTGGCCAAAGCCACTACCTTTGACGCCTCCAAACGGCATCTGCGCTTCGTCGTGGACGGTTGGCCCGTTGACGTGGCAAATCCCGGATTGGATGCGGCTCGCCACCCGCATCGCGCGCGCGACATCGCGACTGAACACGGCCGCAGCGAGACCGTATTCGTTATCGTTAGCGCATCGGATCGCTTCTTCTTCGCCGTCGACGCGCACGATTGCCTTGACAGGGCCAAACGTCTCTTCGTTGTAGATCCGCATGTTCGGTCCAACGTTATCGACGAGCGTTGCAGGCATAAGCGTGTTCTCTGCTTTTCCCCCGCAGACCATCGTCGCGCCTTTGTGCAAGGCGTCATCGATCAAGGCGTTGCATCGTTGTACCGTCGCCATATCGACAACTGACCCCAACACGACCGGCCCCTTTCGAGGGTCGCCGAGCGGCAGCGTCTTAACCTTTTCACCGAGCTGAAGAACAAACTCGTCGGCGATCGCGCGATCGACGATGATGCGCTCGGTGGACATGCAGATTTGTCCTGAATTCGCGAAGGCGCCGAAAGCGGCAGCATCGACCGCTGCCGCTATGTCGGCGTCGTCGAGCACGATCAGCGGGGCCTTTCCGCCCAGTTCGAGAACAGACGGTTTGAGATGCCGTGCGCAGCTTTCCGCGATGATTTTCCCGACCTTTGTCGAGCCCGTGAAATTGACACGTCGGATAGCCGGATGCGAAATCAGCGCTTCGACAACCGGACCTGCATCGGCAGGCGCGTTCGTGACGAAGTTGACGACGCCTGCGGGCAATCCAGCATCCATGAAGGCTTCCGCGATGAGTGCGTGCGTCGCCGGGCAGATTTCCGAGCCCTTCAGTACCACCGTGTTACCGCACGCGAGTGGAAGCGCAACCGCACGGACGCCAAGGATGACAGGCGCATTCCACGGCGCAATCCCGAGGCATACGCCTGCGGGTTGCCGAACCGCCATCGCCACGCTGCCGGGGACGTCGGACGGAATGACTTCGCCTGAAATTTGCGTGGTCAGTGACGCTGCCTCCCGCAGGCCGTCAGCGGCCAATCGCACATTGAAGTCGGCCCAGATGCGCGAAGCGCCCGTTTCGGCCGCCATCGCGGAAGCAAACGCCTCCGCCTTCGCTTCGAGCGCTTGCGCCGCGCTAAGGAGATAGGAACGACGCTGGGTCGGGCCCTGCTGAGACCAATGAGCAAACGCGACGGCAGCTGAATCCACTGCATCACGAACGTCGTCCAGCGTACACGCAGGGGCCACGCTTGCGACGTCCTGATCCAAGGGGTTAGAACGTTGGAATGTCGCGCCATTGCTCGCGCCGACATGCGCTCCGTTGATAAGCATCGAAATCGTCTTCATAGTCTCCGCCTTATGTTTCTCTTTTCCTGTAGGCCGTTCAGGCAATCACGACCTCGACAAGACGCGGCTCGCCCGCCTCGAGGGCTTCCTTCAGGTTGTCCGCGAGCTCCGCGGCGTTCGTGACACGGAGACCTTTACAACCCATGCCCTGGGCAAGCAACACGAAATCCAAGCCGGGAAGATCAGTGCCCTGAACAGCGTCGTCGGAAGCGAATCCAAACACCGGCGCAAACTCTTGAAGCGCGGCATAGCGCTGGTTGTTCAGAATGACGAACGTGATCGGCAGACGCATCTGCACCGCGCTATAGATCGCCTGGATCGAGTACATGCTCGAGCCATCTCCGATCAATCCAATCACTTTGCGATCGGGAAGAGCGAGCGCGACGCCGACCGCTGCAGGCATGCCGTAGCCCAAGCCGCCGCTAGCCATCGTGAAAAACGTATTGCTCTTTGTGAACGGCAGATACCGTTGCATGACCGGGCGAGAACTCGGTGCCTCTTCAACGACAACGTCGTTCGGGTCGCGAACCTCCGCGAGGGTTTGCAGCGCGAAGGCGACGGACATCACGGGCGACGGCTCGGCACGGGGCGCTCTTGGCCGAGGCTCAGGCAAAGGACGCGTGTCTGGCGCCGCACGCGCAAGCAAGTCAAGCAAGCCGAGGCGGACGTTGCCGACCACCGCAGCCCCTCCGGGCGTCCACGCCGCGACGTTGGGGTCGTCGATGAGTTGATAAAGCGCCGCGCCCGCCGGCACGTGCGGGCCTGTACCTTCGACGTGATACGAAAAGGCAGGCGCGCCAAGGACGCAAACGACGTCATGCCCATCGAGCAGCGAGACGATCTTTTCACGCATCGCGGGAAGAAATCCCGCGAAAAGTCGATGGTCCTCGGGGAACGAACAACGCGCGCTCATCGGCGCGACAAAGACGCGTGCGTTATGTCTCTCGGCCAGCTGAACGACTTCCTTCCATGCGCCCGCCCGGTCGACTCCCGCACCTACCACGAGAGCCGGCGTTCTCGATGCGTCCAACGCTGCGCCGAGTTTCGCCAATGCCTCCGGGTCGGGACGAACCGAGTTGCTGACAGTCGCGCGCTCATGAAACTCCGCAGGCTGGTCCCAGTCATCCACGGGAATTGAAACGAAGACAGGCCCACGCGGCTCCTGCATTGCGATGTGATACGCGCGCTCCAGCGCGCGCGGCACGTCTTGCGCACGCGCGGGTTCGATCGCCCACTTCACGTATGGCTTGGGCAACTCGACTGCCTGTGCGGCGGAAAGGAACGGGTCGAACGGCAAGATCGAACGGGCTTGTTGACCCGCCGTGATAACGAGCGGCGTCTGATTCTTGAATGCCGTGAAGATATTGCCCATCGCGTTGCCGACGCCGGCCGCAGAATGAAGGTTCACTAACGCTGCGTTTCCAGTTGCTTGCGCATAGCCATCGGCCATCCCGACGACTGCCGCTTCTTGTAACCCCAGGACGTATCGGAAGTCGGCAGGGAAGTCCCGAAACATTGGAAGCTCCGTCGATCCAGGGTTAGCAAAGATCGACGTCATCCCCAGTTCGCGCACGAGCTTAATGACGACATCCCTAACGGTGGCTTGTGTCGACGGACTGCTTCCTTCGCCTTGTTTGTCGCTGCCTGTCATTGCGATTCCTCTTTGGTTCAAGAGCGTTTCTGCTCTTCGGTGAAACGAGTATGGATTTCCGAGACATGCTTGAATATTGCTTTTTTGCGCGGAACCCTTTACCTTCAGGTAAAGGCTCGGAGCATTCGCGAAATGTCATATGTTGAAGTAAGTGGCTGTTTTTGATGCTCTTTTCCAAGCCCAATTTGAGTTGATGGCCAATGCCGTAGGCCAGTGTCCCTAGGGAACACCCCAACGAACTCATGAGCTACAACCTCCATCAATTGCATGCTTTTACGACCATCGTGTCGTCCGGCAGCCTCGGAAGGGCCGCAGCGTCGCTCAATGTGACTCAGCCAGCACTCAGTCGAACGATCAAGCGTCTGGAGGAAGATGTGGGCGCGCCGCTCTTTGAGCGGCACGTCAAAGGCATGCAGTTGACGGATATTGGCGCTGCTTTGCTGCCGCATGCTCAACTTCTATTGCGCGAGGCAGAAAATGCGCGCGAAGAGATCGACGCGATGCGCGGACTCGCCAAAGGAACGATCAAGGTGGGAGCGGTTGGCAGTCTCGCTGCCCACTTCCTTCCTTTGGCGGTCGATCGTGTCTTGGAGAAATGGGGCAACTTGCACGTCGAAATCATCGAAGGCGTGTGGGACCGCCTTGCGGAGGGGCTCATCAATTACGAGATCGACCTCGCTCTAAGCACGGCCACTAATGACAGCGACGAGATCGTGGCCGTACCTGACTGCCGATGGGAGGACAACAGCTTCGTCGTAGCAGCTTTCAGCCATCCATTGCGCAAGAAACCCAAGCTCACTCTCGCCGACACATTGACCGCGCGGTGGGCCATCCCGCCCAAAGGTACAGCCCCTTATGAACACATGCGAGAGACGTTTCTCTCTCGCAACCTCGACATGCCGGATATTGCCGTCCGGACGCGCTCGGTGACCGTGCTTAAAAGTCTGGTAGCCGAATGCTCGTTTCTGAGCTGGATGCCGGAACCGATGTACGACTCCGAAAGCAAGGCAGGGATCATGGGGACTCTGCCTATTCCGGGCGTTCGCGCCGCCAGAACATTGACAGCGTTTCAGCGCCGCGACGGGATACTGCCGCGTCCAGCCGCGCGTCTGCTCGACGAACTCAGAAGCCTGACCGAGGGCGGCATGGCGTTGCGGACCACGCGATAAGCCAAAGATTGCCATCGAGTTCGGAATCTCGGGAACTGCGTTAGGAAATAATCTAAATCCTCCGCCTGATTCGATTTAGTCTGCGCAAGCGCCCAGCGGCCGGGCCAAAATCAGTTTCAAATACCAAGTTAGAAATAGTTCTAAATGCGGCTTTAGAATTATTTCTAACTACTGCTTTAAGGCATTTATTAACGGATAATTATTTAGGATTTCCAGACTTTCTATTTTCATTTGGAACCCTTAATATCCGTTTCCAGCATTTGGCCTGGGATCGCAGGATTCGAGAAGGCACGTTATCCCCAGATAACCCACCTTTACGACTCTCGTCCAGTGCAAGTTCGTTGCATCAGTATGAATCCAACGTCTTTAACGATCCGGAATTCCGGAGGCCCCTCCACGGCCATATGCTGAAACCAAACATTCCTGGGAGCATTGCTTTATGAAGTCTTTCGCTATTTCCACTTTGATGGCCGCTATTTTGGGAGCTACTGCAGGTAGCGCTCTCGCAGCTGATGGAACGATCACGTTCAATGGAGCCTTGACGGCTTCGACATGTGAAATCAATGGTAATGACACGTCGTCCAAAGACTTTACGGTCAATCTTCCGACGCTGTCCACGAATGCCTTGACGAAATCGGGCGATACGGCAGGCGCCACTTCCTACCATATCGCGTTGTCCAAATGCACGCCGGTAACGTCGACCAGCAAGGCTTCGGTCTTCTATGAGGCGGGCGCCACCGTCGATCCGGTCGATGGACGTCTTATCGTCGCGCCAGGCGGCGCTCAAAACGTCAAGCTGCAAATCAACAACAGCGACGGTTCCCAGATCAAGGCCGGCTTTTCGACCGATCTGCAGAACTCCAAAGCGGCCGATATCTCGAGCGGCGCAGCGACGCTGTACTACCAGGCTGAATACTACGCAACGGGCGCCACGACTGCCGGCGCGGCCAATTCGTCTGTCGTGTACAGCATCGATTATCAATAAGTCGATAAGCACCGGGACCTCTCAGTTGTCAGGGAGGTCGGGAAGCGGGGCGGCTGCCCCGCTTTTCCAATCGAATGTGGCATTGAATTTCTTCGCGCAATGAAACTGATCCGCAAGACACTTACCTTCGCAACGATCTGCCTGTCGATCGCTGCATTCGCCCCGACCGCCATTGCATCCGTGGTGATTGCCGGTACGCGAATCGTTTATAACCAGAACGATTCCGAAGTTACCGTCAAATTAACAAACAACGGAAAGCTCCCGGGGTTGACCAAGGTATGGATCGACCGGGGCGATCCGAACGCGAAGCCCGACAGCATCGAGGTGCCTTTTACCATCATGCCGCCCATCATGCGGATCGATCCGGGTAAATCGCAAACCTTGCGGATCATGAGTACCGGTGAGGAGCTTCCTGCCGACAAGGAATCCCTCTTCTATCTGAATGTGCTCGAAGTGCCGCCGAAGCCAACCGGGGATGAAGCAAGCCCCAATCAACTGCAACTGGCTTTCCGTACGCGCATTAAGTTCTTCTTCCGGCCTAACGGGCTCAAAGGACAAGTCACGGATGCGCCTGCTCAGGTGATCTGGCATTTGAAACACGATGGCGATCAAAACATGATCGAGGCGACTAACCCTACGCCTTATCACATCTCATTCGATCGAATCCAGTTCGGTCGAGGCAGTAATGTGGCCGCCTTCGACCAAGGTGGAATGGTGGGGCCAGGCGAAACAAAGAAGTTTCCCTTGAAAGGGACGTTTCCCAGTCAGGGATCGAAGGTGAACTATACCGCCATCAATGACTATGGCGGGCCGCAAAACGGCGAAGCCGACGTTGCGCCCTGAGCCACTTAGGTTCGTATGGTTCTGCTTCAACAGATCAAGACGCATTCCTAGTCTTTATACGTTTCATCCCGGAAAGTATCTCCGCGTGCGTAGTGCGATGACGTGTGTGAGACACGCTGTCATACGTTTGGCTGATCGAATCGAAAATGAAAGACCGCCGCAATTTCCCGTCGGTTCACAAGTTGAATCCGATGTACTTCGTCACTCTGCAAGCTCTCGCAGCCATGAGTGCCAGCTCGCATGCGTACGCCGACGCCGCAACGAAGTATTCTGCCGTTGAATTCAACGAACAGTTTCTCGAATCGGGAAGCGGCGAAAAGGTGGATATATCCCGCTTCAACAAAGGGCAGGAAATCCTGCCCGGCACCTATCGTGCCGACACTTATGTGAACAACGAGTGGAAAGGCAAACTCGGCATCGAGATTCGTGGACCCCAAAACGGCGACGGCGTCGTGCGCCCCTGCATCACGTCCGATCTTTTGACGCAATTCGGCGTCGACATCCGGAAATTGACTCCCGAAGCATTGGCCGCACTCGATGACGCGGATAAAACGTGTCCGTCGCTCGCTGATCTGATAACCGATGCCACGGCATCATTCGATAGCGGCGAGCAGCGTCTCGAAGTCAGTATTCCGCAAATCGTGTTGAATACGAGAGCGCGCGGCTACGTTGATCCGAAATTCTGGGACGAAGGCGTGCCTGCAGCTTCGCTCCAGTACAACGCGAATACCTACCACAGCTCATCCGGCGGGTTCAATAACGACTCACAGTATCTCGGCCTGATCGGCGGGATCAATGCCGGCCCGTGGCGATTCCGCTACCAAGGCAATCTGACGCATGACAATGTCAGCGGGCAGCATTATCAGACGATTCAAACCTACCTGCAGCGTGACTTCAAGGACATCAAGAGCCAGTTGACGGGTGGCGATACCTTCACCGATGGCGCATTGTTCGACAGTTATGGCGTGCTCGGCGTAACGCTCGGCACCGACGACCGGATGTATCCGGAGTCGCAACGCGGCTATGCTCCTATCGTGCGCGGCATCGCAAACAGCAACGCAAGAGTTCAGATTCGGCAGAACGGAAACATCATCTATGAAACGAATGTTCCGCCGGGGCCGTTCGAAATCAACGACCTTTATCCGACCGGTTACGGCGGCAATCTCGATGTAATCGTGACCGAGGCCGACGGTTCCCAGCGTATTTCCACGGTGCCCTATGCGGCGGCCGTCAATTCGTTGCGCGCCGGCATGACTCGCTACAGTGCCACGATCGGCGAATATCGCGATCCGAACATCGACATTCACCCGTTCGTTTCACAGTTTACGATTCAGCGCGGTCTCAGCAATTTCCTCACGGTCTATGGCGGATTCATTGGCGCGGACATGTATGTCTCCGGCATGTTGGGGGCCGCGCTCAATACGAAAATAGGCGCCGTCGCCCTCGATGTCACGCAGGCGAGCGCCAGTTTCAAAGGCTATGGCTCGCGCAACGGTACCAGTGTACGGTTGAGCTACAGTCGTCTGCTTGAAGCGACGAGCACCAATATTGCCATTGCTGCTTATCGGTATGCATGTCTCGCCATGGTGCTGTCGAATTTGGGACGCGCAACCGAAGTGCGCGAGCTGTCGGCACATAAGCCCATCTCGGCGAACGGCCTCACTCTGATGGATCTTTACGACGTTGCGGTCGAATTCGGCCTTTCCGTCGAGGCGTACCGTTTCGACCCTTCCGAACTTTCAGCGGTCAAGAAAGGTTCGATTCTGCATTTCGGCGGCGCGCATTTCGTCGTGTTCGAAAAGGCCGGACGCGGGTATGTGAATGTTATCGATCCGGCAACAGGCCGCCGGCGGGTATCGATGGATACCTTCCGCTCCGCCGTTTCGGGCTTTCTGCTGCAATTCTCGCCAACGCCGGAGATGCCGCGAATTCGCGCGAAGTCGCGTGTGCCGGCGGCAATGCGGCGCGTGAGGGCCGTGAATCCGCAGTTGCGTGCGCAGATCGGCAAGGTGCTGTTCGTCGCGCTCGGAAGCCAGTTCACGATTCTCGCCATGCCCTACTTCGGCAATCTCGTCCTGGATTATGTGGTCGCAGCGGATAACCGCAATCTGCTGAACGTGCTGGTCGTTACCTTCGCAAGCATTTTCGTTTTTGGCGCGTTGAGCGAATACGTGCAGAAGTACCTCACCGAATTGATCTTCAATCTGGTCCAAATCAACTCGACGGAAGGACTCATCGGGCATCTTCTGCGCAATCCGATGCCATGGTTCGAGAAGCGGCACGTCGGCGATGTATTCGCGCGCGTGAAGGCGCAGGACGAGATCACCGGCTACGCGACGCGCTCCATCGTCTCGTTGTGCATCGACGTGGCGGTAGGAACGCTCGCGCTCATACTCATGCTTATCCAAAGCCGGCAACTGACGCTCATTGCACTCGTGGTATTCGCCGCGTACGTGGCGCTGGCGTTGAGCATGTATCCCGCGATGCGCGACAATCACGCGCTGGTCACGGAAACGTCGGCCCGTTGCGATGACGCGCTTATCGAGACCATCCGCGCGGCGTCGCTGCTCAAGCTTGCACAGGGCGAGACTCGACGCACGTCGATCTACATGACGATCTTCAAGGCGTATGCCGTGGCAGCGCTCGCGAAGAGCCGATTGAACTGCACGCGCGACAGCCTGCTCAAACTCGTCAACTACGCGGACACCGTGGTTATCACATACATGGCGGCACGGCTCATGCTCGGCGGCGTCGTTTCGGTCGGCGTGTTCTATTCGTTCCTGATCTACAAGTCGTTGATGTCGGAGCGTTTTGCCAACGCCATCAACGCGATGTTTCAGTACTTCATGTTGAGCGTGCCGGTCGCGCGGGTCGACGACATCGTCGAAGCACAGACCGAAACTTACACGCCATTGAGCGCGAGCGAACGGGCGACGGAGATACGCGATTTCTCGAGTATCGAAATGCGCAACGTGACGTTCAGCTACGGCGTATCCGATAAACCCGTGCTGGCCGATCTCAATCTTTCGATTCGCAAAGGCGACAAGATCGTCATCACCGGTCCTTCGGGGAGCGGCAAGTCCACGGTATTCAAGCTCTTATCGGCGGCCGAGCCGCTGCGGGAAGGGCATATCGAACTCAACGGAATCGCGTGGCCGAATCTTGCCGTCGATGAAATTCGGCGCCACATGGCTCATATGCGCCAGGGCGACATCATCCTTCACGGCTCGATTGCCGACAATATCACCTTGTTTGCGGCGAATCCCGACGACGACCGCATACACAGGCTGCTTTCCGACGTGGGCCTTCTCGACGATGTCATGCGTCTGCCGATGCGCACGCGAACCGTCATCAGCGACACGATTGCCAACATCTCTGCGGGGCAGCGTCAACGTCTTTTGCTGGCGCGCGCGCTCTATCAACAACGCGAGATACTGATGCTCGATGAGCCTACTTCGAATCTTGATCCCGCATCTGTGAAGCACATTGCGCAACTGCTTCGCAGTCTGAAGCAAACGGTGGTGGTCATCACCCACGATATGGCTTTGGCATCGGCATTCGACATGCGCTATGCATTCGCCAATGGCGGGCTCGTGCCTGAACACGTCGTGCAAGCATCTGATCCGGTGCTGGTGGACGCATGAAGAAGCCGGGATTCTCAGCAGTCTTGGTTGCGGTCTGCATGACGCTGGCTAATCAGACATGCGCGAGCGATCTGCTCGATATGGTGAATGCGTCGCTCTCACAGGATGCCGATCTCGCGCAGGCACGCGCCGCCTATGAGGCGTCGAAGCAGGCCATTCCCATTGCGCGAGCTGCCTTGCTGCCGCAGATAAGCGGAGGATGGGGCCGTGCGTATAACGAAATCAAAACGGACGGTTTTCCGCGTCAGAGCTATTGGCAAAACGGATGGACTTTTCAGGCCGCGCAGCCCCTCTTCGACTGGGCCAAATGGACGACCTATCAGCAGGCCGATCTGGTCGTCGCTCAAGGCGCGGTGCAATTCGCGGCCGCGCAGCAAGCGGCGATGCTCAAGGCGGTTCGCGCCTATTTCGATGCGCTCGCGGCGGAGGACGAACTCGAACGTACGAGCGAATATCTCGCCGCCATCGATGAACAGCACAGGCAAACGCGCCGTAAGCGCGCCGCCGGCGAAGCGACTGTCATAGACGAGCGCGATATCGATGTCGCTCTCGCCCAGGCGCGGATTCAAAACGCCGACGCGCGTCAGGACATGGAGGTGAAGCGTCGCGTTCTACAGCAGATGAGCGGCAAGCCATTCTCGCCGCTTTCGGGTCTTGCAGCGGGCACGAAGCTGCCGCGTATCGAGCCGGAAGATCCGGATGTCTGGGCCGGTCAGGCGAGTTCGAGCGGCTACGATGTGCAATCGAAACAGCTCGACCTCGAAATCGCGAAGATGGATTCGAAAAAGGCGCGTGCGGCGCACTATCCGGTCGTCTCGCTTACCGGCACCTACACGCCGGCTGGCGCAGCGTCGGGCTATGCGCGCCCGACCACCACGACCACAGCCATGCTCCAAGTGATGATGCCGCTCTTCTCCGGCGGAGAGATACAGGCGCGATTGAAGCAAAGCCTGGCGCAGCAAGACAAAGCGCAGGACGCGATCGAATCCGCGTCCTTCACGGCCGAGAAGGATGCGCGCGAAAACTACGCTGCATATCTAAAGGCGCGCGTTCGGAGTATCTCACTCGAACAGCTATTGCAGACATCAAAGGAAGCATTGGCCGCAACCGAAACGGGCTTCAAAGTCGGCAGCCGGACGCAGGTCGACGTTCTGCGTGCGCTCGACTCGTACTTTACGGTTCGCCGCGATCTCATGCGTTCTCGATACGAGGTTATCGTTTCCTCGTTGCAATTGAAGGCGAACGTTGCGTCCCTGACCATCGACGATATTTCCTACGCAAACACGCTGTTGTGCTGCGCGAAAACATCGGACAACGGACCATCCTTACGCTGACTGTGCAAGAGTGCATTGACGTGCCGAATACCTTGAGTTCGTTCACGTAACCCTTCTGGCTTTGCCAGAGCAGTTCGCTCTAATACGCTTGAAACGCGCATCGGGAATTTCCCATTGCGCGTTTTTTATTGCCTAAAAGGATCGACATGAGTTATTTGCATGCCGTCTCGCAGGCATCTATCAAATCTCAAAAAAGATTTGCTCCAAAAATAGGATGAGTCTTATTATGTTCTTAAGCTGATTAAGTTCCCGCAGCGCGCAGATAAGGAATCCCGAGCACAAGAAGTTTCATTACAGGGGCCGAGATGAGAAAAGCGAAGTGGTTGACTATTGCCCGGCACGCGCTGCGCTGCGCCGTCGTGAGTTCCCTTGCCGGGCTTTGCGCGCCGGCTTTCGCGACGCTCGTTCCGGGCGGCACGATCACGTTCAGAGGTGCATTGGTTGCGCCGCCGTTTGACATCGCTGCCAGATCTGCTTCCATGCTCGGAACCAGTGGATTCCAGAACGATTCCGCTGATGTGAAAGGCGTACGTTCCTCCGCCGTTGTCACCTATTACGCGCCACCGCACAATGCGCCGAGCGCGGAGGTTTCGTTGGTCGTAGTGGGCGATCGTGCCGCTGCGGTGAGCTCGCATTTCATCGACGGCGCGGGACAGCGCGTCGGGCCGTCCCTGGGCCGCTCATATCACGTAGGCCCGGCAGGCGGCGCGCTTCTGATACGGCGATCCGAAAACGCGCGCGCCGAATCGACGACGCTCGTGACCGTCGTCACCGAATACAACTAGCGCATTCAACGCGATGCATATCGCTGCAATCCCGCGATGCTTTCCCGCAGTTCGTCTTGCAGCCGCGCCATCAATTCGGCGGCGGGCAACTCGCGCGCGAGCGCGGCGGCTTGCCCCGCCCATTGCGCGCCGTAGCCGAATTCGCTCTTTGCTTTCGCCGCTGCGTGCAATGCCTTGCCTGCATCGTAGGTAATCGGATACGCGGGAATGGCAGGCGCTCCTTCGGCGCGCCCGAGTTCGGTGAACTTGTTGACGAGGCCGCGCGCCTTGCGCCCCGAAATCGCCGATGTGAACGTCGTGCGTTCGGCCGCATCGGTCAAGATCGCGCGACGGTAGCCCGCATCGATCGACGTCTCCGTGCAAGGCACGAACGCCGTGCCCAATTGCGCGGCCTGTGCGCCCAGCGCAAGCGCCGCCGCAATGCCCGCGCCGTCCATGATGCCGCCCGCCGCGATCACGGGCACATCGAACTTGCTGGCGAAAAGACGCGTCAGCGCGAACGTGCCGAGGTTGTCGTCGTCGGCTTGCGGATCGAAGATGCCGCGATGTCCGCCCGCTTCGATGCCCTGCGCGACGATCGCATCCATGCCCGCCGCGACGACCTGCTCCGCCTCACGCAAATTGGTTGTGGACGCAATCAGTTTGATGCCCGCGTTGCGCAACGCATCGATGTATTCCTTCGACGGCAAGCCGAAGTGAAAACTCACGATCGCGGGCTTCTCTTCGACGAAGACCCGGAGCATGGCATCATCGACGACGAAGCTCGTATAAATCTCGCTCAGCTTCGCGGGCGGCGTCGCGCCGTATTGCGCGAACACCGGCGCGAGCCAGTTCGTCCATGCCTGCTCGATAGCGGCGTCGGAGCGGGCCGGCTCATGACAGAACACGTTGATGTTGAACGGCTTGCTCGTCAGCTCGCGCGTCTCGCGAATCACCTTGCGCGCGCCTTCCGCGTTCATCGCGCCGACGCCGAGCGAGCCGAGCCCGCCCGCATTCGATACGGCCGCCGCGAGCGCGGGCGTGCTGACGCCGGCCATCGGCGCCTGAATGATCGGCACGTCGATGCCGAGTAGCGATGTCAATGCGTTCTTGCTCATGAATGTGCATCCTCTGAACGTTGATTCAACGCGTGCCGAGCTTCTCGACGACGAAGTCGACAAAAGCCCGCACGCGCGACGACAAATGTCTGCCGTGCGGATACAGCAGGATGAACGGCCTGCTGCATCCGCCGTAATCGCGCAGCACCTCGACAAGCGTGCCCGCGCGCAATTCTTCCTCGACGGTGAAGCGATAAATCTGGAACAGACCCGCGCCGTGACGCGCGAGCGGAATGCCCGCGAGCGCATCGCCGGACGTGCCGTAGCCGCCTTGCGTCGTGATTTCCACGAGTTCGCCGTTCTGCATGAAGAGCCACGGCACGGGCCGTCCGGTACTTGGCATCTCGAACTGGATGCATTCGTGCGCGAGCAGATCTTCGATTGTTTTCGGCACGCCCGCGCGCTTCAGATAAGCCGGCGACGCCACCGTGACCAACTCCGCATCTTCGAGCTTGCGCGCGATCAGACCGGAATCGCGGGGTGCGCGTCCGCGTATCGCGAGGTCGAAACCTTCATCGGCGAAGTCGATGTTGCGGTTGCTCAGATGCGCTTCGACCGTGACATCGGGATAACGCTCTCTGAACTCCGCAAGCAACGGCAGCATGCGGTAATGCCCGTAAGGCGTCGGCATGCTGATGCGCAACACGCCCTTCGGCGTCGTCTGCTGGCCGGTGGCTTCGCGCTCCGCTTCCGCGAGACGATTGAGCGCATCGCGACATTGCTCGAAGTAGCGACGGCCTGCATCGGTCAGTCGAATCTGGCGCGTCGTACGCACGAAAAGCCGCACGGCGAGGCGCTTTTCGAGTCGCGCGACCGAGCGGCTCACGGCCGCCGGCGTGACGCTCGCAGCGGTCGCCGCGAGCGTGAAGCTGCCGAGTTCGGCTGCAAGGCAGAAGAGTTCGATGCTGCCGAGAAGAAGGTCGTCGAATTGCCGCTGCATGTCGATTGGCTTCGCGTCGCTGTCGTTTTTGCTGCATCTTCGCCGCTTGCACATGAACGGTCAACCGACGGCGTTTCATACGGTTCGGCGCGCCGGGGCACAAAAACGAACGCCCGCTTCTTCCACACGGAAAAAGCGGGCGATTAGTTGCACGCGTAACGATCGATTACTTCGCGGTCGGCATCACGAATTCCGCGCCCTTCTCCGTGCTCTCGGGCCAGCGCTGCATGATCGACTTCTGCTTCGTGTAGAAGCGCACGCCTTCTTCGCCATACGCGTGCATGTCGCCGAAAAGGCTGCGCTTCCAGCCGCCGAATCCGTGCCACGCCATCGGCACCGGAATCGGCACGTTGATGCCGACCATGCCCACTTCGATGCGACGGCCGAATTCGCGCGCGATATGACCATCGCTCGTATAGCACGCGACGCCGTTGCCGAATTCGTGCTCGTTGACGAGATCGACCGCTTCGCTGAAGTCCTTCACGCGCACGCACGCGAGTACCGGGCCGAAGATCTCTTCCTTATAGATGCGCATGTCCGGCGTGACATGATCGAACAGCGTGCCGCCCGTGAAGAAGCCGTCTTCGTGGCCCGGCACCTTGAAGCCGCGGCCATCGACGACGAGTTTCGCGCCTTCTTCCACGCCCAGCGCGATATAACCTTCGATGCGTTCGAGTGCCTGGCGCGTGACGATCGGACCCATTTCCGCATCGTCTTCCATGCCGTTCTTGATCTTGAGTTGCTGCGCGCGCTCTGCGAGACGCGGCACGATCTTGTCGGCGACATCGCCCACGAGCACCGCGACCGAGATCGCCATGCAGCGCTCGCCGGCCGAGCCGTAGCCCGCGCCGATCAACGCATCGACGGCCTGATCGATGTTCGCATCGGGCATCACGACCATGTGATTCTTCGCGCCGCCGAGCGCTTGCACGCGCTTGCCGTGCTTCGCGCCGGTCTCGTAAATGTAGTTCGCGATCGGCGTGGAGCCGACGAAGCTGATCGCCTTCACTTGCGGATGCGCGAGCAGCGCATCGACGACGACCTTGTCGCCCTGCACGACGTTGAAGATGCCATCGGGCAAACCGGCTTCCTTGAGCAGATCGGCCATGAACAGCGACGCCGACGGATCGCGCTCGCTCGGCTTCAGAATGAACGCGTTGCCCGCCGCGATCGCGACCGGGAACATCCAGCACGGCACCATGCACGGAAAGTTGAACGGCGTGATGCCCGCGACGATGCCGAGCGGCTGGCGCGTCGTCCAGTTGTCCATGCCCGTCGAGACCTGTTCGGTGTAGTCGCCCTTCAGCAGTTGCGGAATGCCGCATGCGAATTCGATCACGTCGATGCCGCGCGACACTTCACCC
Organism: Caballeronia sp. ATUFL_F1_KS39; assembly: GCF_023630985.1. Lineage (NCBI taxonomy): Bacteria > Pseudomonadati > Pseudomonadota > Betaproteobacteria > Burkholderiales > Burkholderiaceae > Caballeronia > Caballeronia sp. ATUFL_F1_KS39. The sequence goes on from NZ_JALQDZ010000043.1 coordinate 33,324, forward strand.
TGCGCATCCGAGAACACCTTGCCGTGCTCGGCGGTGATGATCGCGGCGAGTTCGTCGCGATGCTTGTTCATCAGTTCGAGGAACTTCAGCATGACGCGCGCGCGGCGGATCGGCGGCGTGTCGCGCCAGGCCGGGAACGCGGCTTTCGCGCTCGCGACGGCTGCATCGACATCGGCGGCTTCACCGAGCACGAGCTTGCGCGGACGCTCGCCCGTCGCGGGATTGAACACCGGCTGCGTGCGCGTGGCCGAGCCATGCGTGCGCTCGCCGTGAATGTAATGAACGACGTCGGCGGTGTCGTTGAACGCTTGCATGCTGTCTCCTCTCACGGACTGGTTTGGCAATTGACACAGTGTAGGAAGCGATGCGCCCCTTGCAAAGACGCTATGATTGAACTCATTGTTTATATTGGCAAACAATCGGTTGATGGACGAGCAAAAGATCGAAGGTCTGTGGACCCATTTGCACTGGCTCACCGTGCTTGCGGAACAAGGCAGCTACACGGCCGCCGCCGCGCGGCTGAACGTATCGAAAGCGGCGATGAGCCAGCGCATCGCCGAACTGGAGCGCGCGGCGGGCGTGCCGCTCGTCACGCGCACGACGCGCAGCGTGCGTTTCACCGAAGCGGGCCGCAGGCTCGTCGACGATACGCGCGAGCAGTACGAGCGCATCGCATCGAGCTTCATGAGCGTCAAGGAGATGGCGGGCGTCGCGCGCGGGCTCATCCGCGTAACCGCGCCGATGGCCTTTTCGCGGCAGCAGCTCGTGCCGCGCATGGCCGGATTTCTGCACGCGCACCCCGATGTGCGGGTGCAACTGGAGGCATCGGACCGGTTGAGTTCGATCGCGACCGAAGGCTTCGATCTCGCGCTGCGGCACAGCGCGCAGGTGCCGGATACGCACGTCGCGTGGAAGCTGTGCGATACCCGTTCGGTGATCGTCGCGACACGCGCCTATCTGAAGCGGCGCGGCACGCCGGCGACGCCCAACGATCTCGTCACGCACGATTGCCTCGTCTATCCGCGGCCGCAGGCATCGAGCATCTGGTCGTTCGAAAGGAAAGGCGGGCGCAAGACTTCGACCGGGCCTCATACGCTCGCGGTGAGCGGTCCTTTCGCGGCGAACAACAGCGAAGTGCTGCGCGATGCAGCGCTCGACGATCTCGGCATCGCGCTCTTGCCGGATTTCACCGCGCAGGCCGCCGTGCAAGCGGGAAAGCTCGTCGTGCTGTTGCCGGAGTGGCGTCCGGTCGGCGCGTTCGCGGATCAGCTATTCGTGGTGCGGCCTTATGCGCCGCATGTGCCACGCGCGGTCGCGCTTTTCATCGGATATTTGCGCGAGACTTTCGCAGGCGGCTTTCCGCTCTAGAACGAAAAAACGCGCCGGTCCGAGACCAGCGCGTTTCGTGATGCGGCTTGCGGCTTGCTGCTTGCTGCTCAGTGATGCGCGAACGTCGGGAAAACGTCGGCTTGAACCGCGTTGACGCGAGCGCCCGATTGCGCTGAACCATCCGCCACACCGCCATATCCGTTTTGCGCGGCGACGCGCGCTTCGGCAGCTTGAACGTCGGCGGGATACTTCGAATCGCTGATGACGTTCGGGTTATAACCGGCCTTTTCCAATTGCACGATTTGCTCGCGGACTTCGGCGCGCGTCAAAGGCTGATTCGACTGCGCGAACGATGCGACCGGCGCGGCAAAAGCAAGAGCGACCGCTGCGATACCGATGAACTTGTTCATGATGCTTTCCTCCATCCATAAGTTTTGAGTTGCCGCTCACGCTGCCTTGTTTGCTTCGTGCGCGACCGTTGAACAGAGTTTAGGTATCGCACGCCCTAGGGTAAATACCTAAACGGCGAAATCACTTTTGGCGAAAACCCGACTAATACGGGCACGCGCGATGAGAACCAACGCCTTGCGAATCGCCTATAACCAAGAACGGAGCGCCGCTCTACGCGACGCATAGCACGAACGATCGTTTAATCAGGGGAATGGCCTTGAAACGAATCCTTGTGATCGGCGCGGGTTTCGCCGGTCTGTGGAGCGCGCTGTCGGCGGCGCGCAAGCTGGACGAACTCGGGCACGCCGACGAAGCGGAAGTCGCCATCGTCAATCCGGTGCCTTTTCATAGCGTGCGGGTGCGCAACTACGAACAGCCGCTCGACCCGACGCTCGTGCAACTCGATACCGTGCTCGGGCCCGCGGGCGTGCACCTGATTCAGGCGAAGGCGACGAGCCTCGACAGCGCGAATCGCCGTGTGACGATCGAACGCGACGGAGCATCTGAGACGCTCGGCTACGACCGGATGATCCTCGCGGCAGGCAGCGTGCTCGTGCGTCCGCCGATTCCGGGCCTCGATCGCTATTCATTCGATGTCGACACCTACGCGGGCGCGTGCAAGCTGCAGGCGCATCTGCTGACCTTGCCCGCGCTGCCCGACACGCCCGGCCGCTATACGGCGGTCGTGGTCGGCGCGGGACTGACGGGCATCGAGTTGGCGGCGGAATTGCCCGCGCGCCTGCGCGAGATCGTCGCGGAAAAGGATCGCGGCAAGGTGCGCGTCGTGCTCGCGGATCGTTCGGCGCGGATCGCGCAATCGATGGGCGGCGCGCAGCATGTCATCGAAGGCGCGTTGCAGACGCTCGAAGTCGAGATGCGGCCAGGCGTGACGCTCGAATCGGTCGATGGCCAAGGTCTCACGCTCCACGATGGCGCGGCGAGCGAGCGCATCGAAGCGGCGACGGTCGTCTGGTGCGGCGGCATGCACGCGAACGCGCTCGCGGCGCAATTGCCGGTCACGCTGGACCCGCTCGGACGCGTGCCCGTCGATACGTTTCTGCGCGCGGAAGGCGTGCCGGGCGTGTTCGCGGCGGGCGATTGCGCGCGCATATTGATCGACGGCACGCGGCCATCGGTGATGTCGTGCCAGCATGGCCGGCCGATGGGACGTTACGCGGGCAACAACGCCGTCTGCGATCTATTCGGGCTGGAGATGCTGCCGCTGTCGATCGACTGGTACACGACCATCTGCGATCTCGGGCCGTGGGGCGCGGTGTATACGGAAGGATGGGACAGAAAGCTCGTCTCGGAAGGAGAGACAGCGAAGGCGACGAAGCGCACGATCAACGGCGAGCGCATCTATCCGCCGAAAAGCGGCACGCGCGAGGACATTTTTCGGGCGGCGGCGCCCGTCGTGCAAACGCCGCCGCCTACCGAACGCGCCAACAAGTAACGAAGCGTCAGACCTTCTTCACGGACGCTTCGTAGATCTCGTCGATCGACTGCTCGAGCGTCTTGTCGAACTCGCTGTCGCTCATGTCCTTCTTCAGCTCGTTGATGAGCGCGCGCGAGAAGCTCGCGATCATGCCGTGGTTCTGCGCGAGCTTCTTGCACGCGTCGCTGCGCGTATAGCCGCCCGACAGCGCGACGACACGCACGACACGCGGATGCTCGATCAGCGGACGATAGAAATCCGCCTCGTCGGGGATGGTCAGCTTGATCATCACGTTGCTCGATTCCGGCAGCGCGTCGAGGCCCTTCAGCAATTCGTCGCGCAGAATCTTTTCCGCGCCTTTCTTGTCCGGGCTCTTGATCGAGACTTCGGGTTCGAGAATCGGCACGAGACCGTGCTTGATGATCTGCGCGCCCACTTCGAACTGCTGCTTCGCCACGGCGGCGATGCCCTTTTCGTCGGCTTGATGGATCACCGAGCGCATCTTCGTGCCGAAGATGCCGAGCTTCACGGCGCGCGCCAGAAGATCGTCGAGACCGGGGATCGGCTTCATGATCTGCACGCCGTCGGCTTCGGCTTCGAGACCCTTGTCGACCTTCAGGAACGGCACGACGCCGCGGTCTTCCCACAGGAACGTGGGAACGGGCTTGCCTTCCGCTTCGCCGTCCATCGTGCGCTCGAACAGAATCGCGCCGATCACCTTCTTGCCCGTGAACGAAGGCGCCGTGATGATACGCACGCGCATTTCATGCATCAGCTTGAACATTTCGGCGTCGCCGTTGTAGGCGTCGTCCGGAATTCCGTATTGCCGCAGCGCGCCGGGCGTCGATCCGCCGCTCTGATCCAGAGCAGCGATGAAACCATCCTTCTCAGCCATTTGCGCGAGCATCTTTTCGTTAGCCACGAACATTTCCTCCTCGAAGTTCAAACACCGGACTTGTGCGCGCACAGTCCGGGCTTATGGTTCAGCTTCTGCAAGTGTAAAGGTTTTGACGGGCGCTCAAGTCGTGCAAATCCGCCATTTGCGCGCAAATGGGGTGATGTCGTGCGCTGGCGCACGGCCCGCGACAAGAAAACTTCAGGAAGGAGCGGAATTGAGGCCGCCCGCGTTGCCGGATCGCCAGACGATGCCGAGGGCGCGCTTGAAGAGCGATGGCGCGCGCGTGAAGTCGCCGGCTTGCGGCAGTTGCGCATGATCGTTCGATGCTTCCGATGCAGCTTCGATCGCCTCCGGTTCGGGAACGGGCTCCGAAACCGGCGCGAGCTTTTCGCGCGCGTCGCCGCAACGCTGGTTCAGCACGCGGCGCATGTCGGGGTCGTCGATCAGCGCTTGCGCGGTCGCCATGCCGCGCTCGAATTGCAGCGCATAGGCGATATCGGTGAAATCTTCGTAGCGGCCGCTATCGGCCAGCTCGTACGCCAGTTCGAGCGTGCGCCGGCGTTTCCATGCATCGAGATCGTCGTGGGCCGTGCTCAAGGTGTCCTCTTCTTCGCGATGAGGTGCCGAAGATGTTAGCCCGCGCCAAACTTTTTTCCGTTGTCGCGTCACAACAAGCAGACGAAAAGCATTCGCGATTTCAAACAAAAACCGCTTGCCTGAAGCACTGGATTCGCGATAGTCCTCGCTTGACAAGGCTCGTGTAAGGTATTTAATTCACTCACCCGCCTCGCTGCGAAATGATGGGCGGCCGCCGACATGTCCTGTCTGCGCTGTGAAGCAGTCCCGACGTATGGATGTTCGCTCCGGTGCGGAGCGCGATGTGCCTTTATCGGAGCCGCGTCATGAACCCGCTTTCAGGAAGTCCGGCACGCGTGGCCGCTCTCGCTCTCGGCTGCGCGCTCGTCACGTCCGTAACCGGATGCGGCGGCTCCGATTCCACCGATACGTCCGTCCCCGACGCCATCACGCAGATCATGAAAAAGCCCATGTATCAGGGCGCGACGTGGGCATTGCGCGTCGTCGATCTGAACTCGGGCGATCTCGTCTACGACATGAATTCGAACGCGCAGGTGTATGTGGCGTCGGTGCGCAAGGTGTTTTCGCTCGGCGCGGCGCTCGATCAATACGGCGCGCAGCATCAGTTTCAGACGCCGGTGTATCGCACGGGAACCGTCGATGCGGCCGGCACGCTCAACGGCAATCTCGTGCTCGTCGCGAGCGGCGATCTCTCGATGGGCGGCCGCACGAACGCCGACGGCACGCTCGCCTGGACCAACTTCGACCACAACGAAGCCAACAATCTCGGCAACGCGCAGATCACCGCGCCCGATCCGCTCGCGGGCTACGACGCGCTCGCGGCGCAGGTGACGGCAGCGGGCATCAAGCAGGTCAACGGCGAAGTCGTCATCGACGATCGGCTTTTCGAACCCTTCGACTTTCGCGGCGAATTTCAATTGCGGTCGATCTTCGTGAATGACGATGTCGTCGATACGATCATCTCGCAGGGCAGCGCCGGCTCGGCGACGCCGGTGGACTATCGGCCGAAATCATCGGCGTTCACGGTGCAATCCACGTTGATGACAGCGGCGGCGGGCACCGAGGCGAAAATCACCGTCACGCCGACGGACCCGACCTGCTTCGGCTCGCTTGCCTGCACCGGCACGATCGGCGGTTCGATTCCGGCGAATTACGTGCCGCCGATCGTGCCGAATTTCCCGGTCATCCGCACGTTCCGCATCACCGCGCCGCAGAACTATGCGCGCACGGTGCTCATCGAGGCGCTCGCGCGCGCCGGCGTGAGGGTCACGGCGCCGGCTGTCGAAAACAACCCGACGCAACTTCTGCCCGCGAAGAATTCATATTCCGCCGATACGCGCGTCGCGCAGCTCACATCGCAGCCGTACAGCGAATATTCGAAGTGGATTCTGAAGGTCAGCTACAACATCGGCGCGGACACGAGCCTCATGCTATTCGGCGTCGCGAACAACGGTTCGACCACGCTTCAGTCGGCGCTCGCGGCGGAGAACGCGAAGCTATCCGCCGCGCCGTTCAACGTGCCGATGAGCCAGACGCATTTCATCGACGGCAGCGGTGGCGGCGAAACGACGGCGACGCCGGTCGCGGTCATCGCGATGTTGCGCGCGATGAACGGCCGTCCGGCGTTCCCGGCGTATCTGGATTCGATGCCTTTTCTCGGCGTCGACGGCTCGCTCGCGAGCACGACCGACTTCGAAGCCGATCCGACGCTCGCGGGCGCGAAAGGCAAGGTGTACGCGAAGACGGGAACGTACGTGACCGGCACCGAAAATCCCGACGGCACCGCGACGACCACGCTCAAAGGTCAGGCGCTCGCGGGTTATATCGACGGGAAAAGCGGACGAAGGCTCGCGTTCGCGCTGATCGTGAACAACGTGCCGATCAGCGACGTGCCCGACATCATCAACGTGTTCAACGACGAAGGCACGATCGCGGCGAACATCTGGAAGCTGCAGTGAGCCGCTTTCGACTCACCATGCGCCGGCGAACGCCAGCACCGCGCGATTGAACGCGCCGGGACTCGCGACGTTCATGCCGTGCGATGCGCGCGCGATCGTCTGACGCTCCGCGAACTCGATCCACTCTTCGAGCTTCTCGACGTTGTTGCGGAACATGCGCGGGCTTTTCTCGCCGTCGATCAGCAGCGTGCGGCACTTGATGTCGCGCGCCGCTTCGCGCGTGTATGCGGGCAGCGGATCGCGGAATTGCTTCGGCAGCGTGAGCGCGTTATCCAGCGCCATGCGACGGAAGCTCTCCGTGCTCTTCTTCCAAAAGCCCGGCATGCTGACCGAATCCACGAACATTTCGAGGCCGCGGTCGAATTCGCCCTGTTCGATCAGCTCGGCCACGCGCGTGCGCAGCGCGTTGGTCGCGGGCGGCAGCGTGGCGGGCGTGGCCTGCGGCGAGGTTTGCAGCGGACCGCCCGGATCGGCGAGCGTGAGCGTCTTCACGAGCCGTGGATACTCGCGCGCCAGATGAAACGCGACGCAGCCGCCGCGCGAATGCCCGACGAGATGCACAGGCGCGAGATCGAGCGCCTCGATGAACTCCGCCATTTCCGCGACATGCGCTTCCCAGCCGAATTCGCCTTGCACGAAAGCATCGACGGCGGGCCAGTAATGCGACAGGCTCGGCGCGATCACGCGGAAATGCTTCGCGAGCGGCAAAATCTGCGCGTCCCAGTAGCGGTAATCGCACAGCGAGCCATGCACGAGAACGAGCGGCTCGCCCTCGCCGCACTCGACATACGGCACGGAAATGCCCGATTTCGTCGTGGCAAACGACGGTTCAGGCAGACCTTGCACGGCAGTGAGGACGGAGAGATCGGTTCGCGCGTTCATGAGTTAGCTCCTTGGATGCGACTATGCGCCGCGGCGAAGCAAAAGAAAAACGCATAATTTTGATAGAATCGTTCAGAATTTCTGATAGCAACCGGTCGCTCACCATGAAAGCGCTCGATCTGGACGTCCTTTCGATGATCATCGCGGTCGCGGATACCGGCAACATCAGCCGCGCGGCGGAGCTCGTGCATCGCTCGCAGTCGGCGGTCAGCATGCAGATCAAGACGCTGGAAACCGCGCTGGGCAAGGCGCTGTTCGTGCGCAAGCCGCGCAGCGTGGTGCCGACGCAGGACGGCGAAGTGCTCCTCACCTACGCGCGGCGCATGATCGCGCTGCGCGACGAGGCATGGGCGGCGGTCGTGCGGCCGGACGTGACGGGACGCGTGGTGATCGGCGTGCCGGACGATTACGCGTCGTCGCTTTTTCCGCCGATCCTCAAGAAATTCTCGGCGACGTATCCGAAAGTCGAGATTCAGGTGGTCGGCCTGCCGAGCGTCGCGCTCGCGCCGATGGTGAAAGACGGCTCGGTCGATCTTGTCTGCGCGACGCGCGTGAAGGGTTTGTCGGGCGAATTTCTCCGCCACGAGCCGATGGTCTGGGCCGCCGCGCCCGGCACCGAGATCTGGAAGGAGCGGCCCTTGCCCATCGCCGTGTTTTTGCCGGGCAGCGTCGCGCGCGAAAACGCGATCCGCAGCCTGGAGCGCGCGCGCATCGGCTATCGCACGTCGTATGAAAGTCCGAGCCTGCTCGGTCTGCTGACGATGGCCGAAGCCGGTCTCGCCGTGACGCCGCTCGCGAAATGCGCGGTGCCGGCGCATTTCACGCTGCTCGGGCCGGCGCAAGGCCTGCCCGATATTGGCACGCTCGAAGTGGTTCTGGCGCGCAGCGCGGCGTCGAAACGGCCGCCGTGCGACTTTCTCGCCGAACGCATCATGGCCGAGTTGCGGCGCTGATTTCGGCTTCTATCGCCTGAACGCGGCGCGCGGTCCACGCGCGCAACATGCCGTTCGATACGACCATCGGCAACGACGCCGCCATGATCCGGTACACGTCGTTGCGGCGCACCTTCGAGACCTTCTGCGGATCGAGCCACGCTTCGTTGCGCGCGAGCAGGACGAGCGTATCGAGGCCGATCATGATCGGCCAGAGACACGCGAGACGCAGACGGATCGCGCTCGCCGGAATCGCGAGCGTGTAATCGACGGCGTCTTCAAACAGCGCGAGCGACGTGCGCAGCAATTCGAAAAGCACGGGCCGCGCGCGCGCCGACGTTTCGGGCCGCAACACATCTTGCGGCGTGAGGCCATGCCGCGCGAGCATCGATTCGGGCAGATAGCATCGGCCGATGCGCAAATCCTTCGCGCAGTCGCGCAGCACGTTGGTCATCTGCAGCGCCTTGCCGAAGCGCACGCCGAGCGCGAGCATCGTGTCGGGCGCGGCTTTCAGCGTGCCGGGCATATGCGCGTACGTCATCTTCGTCCAGAATTCGCCGACGCAACCCGCGACGAGATACGTATAGCGATCCAGTTCGCCGAATTCCCGCAACGCGACGATCTCGCCCGATGTTTCGTCGGGAAACGTGCGCAGATCGAACTCCATGCCGGTGGAAAGCGTCGTGACGATGTCGCGCACGGCGGCCCGGTCGTCGGCGTTCAATTGCGGCAGGATCGCGAGCGCCGCATCGAGCGATTCGAGCAGCGCGCGTTCGTCCGGCTGCGCCTGCTGCCCCGCGACCTCACCCGCGATGCGCGCGAGCGCGCCGTCGTCGGGCGCTCCGTTGATTTGCGCGCGCAGCGAGAGCAGCAATTCCAGCCGACGCTGCGGCGAAATCAGCGATGTATCCGCGATCGTATCGGCGGCGCGCGCAAGCAGATACGCGAGCCCGATGGGGTCGCGCATGCCCGCCGGCAAAATGCGCAGCGTGAGATAAAACGACCGCGACACGCTCTTGAGAAGCGGGCCCAGCAGGAAGGCCCGGGGCGAATTGTTCATGACTTGGATCGGATGACTCGGCCGGAAGCGCGTTGGAAAGCGCGCCGCGGCATTGTATCCGTCCTCGTCGATTTCCTCCGGCAGCGACCGGCTCAGTCACGCGGCCCGTAATCCAGCTTCGGATACCAGTTCGTCCCGCGTCCCTCGGGCGTCATGTCGAGCACGGTCCAGAGCGGCATGAGATCGGGCGCGCCGCGCGGATCCTCGTTCGGATCGGCGGTCGAAAAATCCATCTCGCCGCTCCAGAAATGACGGATCACGCCGTCACGCCGCGTGAAGACGTTGAGCGCGGGATCGTCGCCACCTTCCTTCGATATCGCGTGATAGTCGCGGCTGAAATTGCCGTTCGTATCGGAGAAAAGCCGCAGGTCGCGCCAGCCGCGCTCCTTCTTGAACGCGACGAGTTTCGCGAGCGGCGAACGCGCGATCACCGCGAGCGCCACGCGCTGCTCGATATCGCGCGCCTCGCCGTCCCACGCCGACAAGAGCGACGTGCACATCGGACACGGCCGCTCGCGCTGCGGCCCGAACATGTAGCTATACGTGACGAGCGTGTCCTTGTCGCCGAAGAGCCCGGCGAAATCAACCGCGCCACGCTCGCCGTCGAATCGATAATCGCCCGTCACTTCGCCGCCGGGCGGCAACGCGCGACGCATCTGCGCGACGCGCTCGATATGCCGGCGCAAGTCGATTTCGTCGGCCAGCAACGCGGTGCGCGCCCGGCGATATTCGGCGCTTTCGTTGGGAAATCTCATCGTCGCGCGCTGCGCGAGTTCATCGGCGGGAATGTAGTTCGTGGTCGTGCTCATATCCGATCTCCTTTCAGAATGGGCGATTCAGTCGCGGTCCGGCGCGCCGAGCGGAAACAGCGACCGGTAAGGCCGCGCTTCGTCGACGGCGCGCGCGAACGACGGCCGCGCGAGCAGCCGCTTGCGATACGCGATCACGTTCGAATACCGCTCCGCGATGCGATGACACCAGTCCGCATAGAACAGGAACGGCGCGGCGCCGCAATCCGCGAGGCTGAACGCGTCGCCCGCCGCCCATTCGCGCGCGGACATCTTGCGATCGAGAAACGCGTACGACGTGTCGAGCATCGCGCGGGCATCGGCGACGCCGCGCGCGTCGCGCTCGTGCGGATCGCGCATCGCGTCGAAAACGATCTTCTGCTGCGGCGTGGACACGTAGTTGTCGAAGAAGCGATCCATCCAGCGCGTTTCGAGCGCGGCGCGCGGATCGTCGGGAACGAGGCGCACCGGGCCGGCGTGATACAGCCCGAGATATTCGATGATGACCGTCGATTCGATCACCGGGCTGCCGTCGTCGACGAGCACGGGAAAGCGCTTCATCGGCCAGATTTCGGCGAGTTCGGCCATCGAATGCGGCGTTTCGGGTGTCAGCGCGCGCCATTCGAACGGCGTGCCGTTCTCGTACAGCGCCACCAGAACTTTCTGACAGTAAGACGAAAACGGATGTGCATAGAGTTGCAGGCTCATCGGGCTGTCTCCAGATAGTCGAGCGGATTGCGGACGCGGCGCAGCGATCGCGACATTTGCAGCGCCGGCTACTTCCACGACGAACGGCAGCGCTACAGATCGACCATGAATCGAGAAATTTTGTTGTGCGCCGCAGCGTGAACGCTGCCGATTTGCTAACGTGCGCGCTCGAAGAAATTCCAACTCGGACATCGTGTGCATTGTCCGTCGAGGCCGGTCTAAAAGAATGAAGCGCAAAAGCAAAATCGAGATCGTCTTTGCCGACGATCGCCCCGTCGTTTTATATGGGCTGCAAAGCTGGTTCGAGTCGAGTGACCGGTTTCGGGTGTCGGCGTGCGTCAGGAACGCCGATAAATTGCTCGGGAGGCTGAAGACGACGAGCTACGACGTAATCGTGCTGAGTTGCGGCATGGAAGGCTCGCCGGCTGACGACTTCGCGTTTTTGCGGGCGATGCGCGCGGCGTGTCCGGATACGCCGGTCGTCGTTTTCACCGACGGAACCAACGCCCACGCGCTCGCCGAGACGCAGCGCGCAGGCGCGGCGGGCCTCGTGAGCTTGCGCGAGGGCGCGGGCGAGTTCGAACGCGTATGCGAGCGCGTGCTTTCCGGCGCGACAGGGATCGTCTCGGCGCGCATCGCCGCTTATCGCGACGCCGCCGTTTCTTCCGATGCCGCGCCCGACTATCGCGGCGAAAGCATGAGCGTCACGCAGTTGACCGTGCGGGTCTGACTGCGGCGACGTTATCCGCCGGTACTTTGGCGATTTCGTGCGGATTCTTGCTCTTCGGGAATCCGACGTCTCGCCCGTCTTCGAATCCCTTTTCGTATGCGCGCTGATCGAGCGACTTGAATAGCGGCTCGATTTCGTCGACGTGCATGCGGATCAGTTCCATGAGCGGCTTGACGAGCGCGGCGCTGTCCTCGGTTTCTTTTGCATGGCTGACGACTTGCACCATTGCGCGCAGCGTTCTTGCTCGTTGAGCGCAGTAGTCGCTCAGCGGCATCGAATACGTGATGACTGCATGACCGTGGTCATTGACCGAGACGTTCATTCTGGATTCCATGGTCACTCTCCATCGGACGTTGTGGGAAGCCACACTGTAGACGCCTCCCCCTGCCACGGACCACTAGACAATTCCGATCATGCGCGCAGATACGTGGCTACCACCGCGCTCTTGAGCCGATCGAGTGCTTGCTGCCGCCGTTTCAATACCAGAAGAGATTCGACCATCATCAGATCGTGTTTCAGGCGATCGTCCATTATCGAGGCGGCTTCGATCTGTTTAATCAGCGTGTAAATCCGAACCGCGCACTGTTTGTCGCTCAAAAGCGACGTGTCGAGCTCTTGTTGCAGACATTGAATGGCGCTGACGAGGTCATATTGATTCATGCGGCGGGCATAAGCGAAAGAGGTTTGCAAGCGCGTCTCTCGTAGTAAGCAATGCGTATGCCCTAACGCGGTGAAGCGTGAAAAGCAAAGCACAATAAAACGTTTGTTGCGTGCATTCCGAAGCTTTCTAATTACAGGCTCGAATTCACGACGAGCCGACAAGATGGCTGACCTGACATCCACGCGCGACACCTATCGCTCGGGACACGCGTCTCGCGCGCTGATTTCCAAAGACGTGCTCTACCGATGGCTCTCCTGGACCATCCCCGCAATCGTGGTGCTGCTATGGGAAATCGCGGCGCGCCTCGGACTGATCGCGCCGCAGGTCCTCCCGGCACCGAGCAGCGTCTTCGAAACGGCCGTCCACATGGCGCAAAACGGCGAACTCTTCGTGCACCTGGGCGTGTCGCTGCTGCGCGCCGCGGGAGGCTTCGTCATCGGCGGAACGATCGGGCTCGCGCTCGGCATCGCCGTCGGATTCTCGCCGCTCGCGCAAGCGCTCCTCGACCGCTCGATCCAGATGGTGCGCGCCATTCCTTTCCTGGCGATGCTGCCGCTCGTCATCGTCTGGTTCGGCGTCGGCGAAGTCGCCAAGATCTTTCTGGTCGCGCTCGCGGTGCTCTTCCCGATCTACATCAACACGATGCTCGGCATTCGCCAGATCGATTCGAAACTGATGGAACTCGCCCGCGTGATCGGCCTGAACCGAACGGCGATCGTGCGACGAATCATCCTTCCCGGCGCGATGCCGTCGATCCTCACCGGCGTGCGTTACGCGCTCGCCCACGCGTGGCTCGCGCTCGTCATCGCCGAGACGCTGGCCACGACGAAAGGCATCGGGTTCCTCGCGATGGACGCCCGCGAATTCCTGAACACCAACGTCATTCTGCTCACCATCATCATCTACGCGATCATCGGCGTCGTCGCGGATGCGCTCGTGCGCCTGCTCGAAGCCCGCTATCTCTCGTGGCACGCGAACTACGCGAAAGGGGCGCGCACATGACGGCCATCGTTAGGCGCCGCGACGCGCGCGTCGGTTCGCCGGCGCTGGCGGTGTCCGTGCGCGGACTGCAAAGACGCTATGGCAGCCGCGTCGTCATCGATGCACTGGACCTCGATATTCGCAAAGGCGAATTCGTCGCGCTGCTCGGCGAAAGCGGATGCGGCAAGACAACGCTGCTACGCGCGCTCGCGGGGCTCGATTCCCCCGACGCCGGGTCGATCCGCGCGCCGGAACGTCCGTCCGTCGTGTTTCAGGAGCATCGCCTGCTGCCCTGGTCGACGTTATGGCAGAACGTCGCGCTCGGCTACGAGAATACGATCGGCCGGACGGGCGCGGCGCGCGCGCTGGCCGAAGTCGGACTCGCCGGCCGCGAGGACGACTGGCCGCGCAATCTGTCGGGCGGTCAGGCGCAGCGCGTGGCGCTGGCGCGGGCGCTCATCCACGATCCCGCGCTGCTGCTGCTCGACGAGCCGTTCGCCGCGCTCGATGCGCTCACGCGCATCCGCATGCACGGTCTCGTCAAGGAACTCGTCGCGCTGCATCGGCCAGGCGTGCTGATCGTCACGCATGACGTCGACGAAGCGCTCACGCTCGCCGACAGGATTCTCGTCATGCGCGCCGGACGCATCGCGGCGTCATTCGAACCCGGCGAACACGCGCCGCAGGCACTGCGCCCCGCCCTGCTCGCGGAACTCGGCGTCCGGTCTCACTGATCACTTTTCCATAAGACAAGAAGGACGAGCATGAACGACTCATCGCTGAGCCGCCGCCGGTTGCTGCGCGCGGCGGGAGGCCTCCTGGCCGGCGCCGCGACCGGCGGATTGTTCCCGGCACGCGCGGCCGAGCCGCGCAAGCTGACGCGCAACACCGATACGGTCCGCATCGGCTGGGGTTACGGCAGCCTGCCCGACATCGCGAAGCAGCGCGGCGTGTTCGAGAAGACGCTCGCCGCGAAAGGCATCAAGGTCGAATGGGTCGGCCCTTTCCCGAACCATGCGCCTTCGATACAGGCCGTGGTCGGCGGCAGCGCCGACTTCGGATTCTGGGGATCGACGACTCCCGCACTCGCCGCGATGCTCGCCGGCTCGCCGATCGTCTTCACCGCGTTCGACATCTATTCGCCGCGCTCGACGGCCATCATCGCGAAGAAGTCGAGCGGCATCGAATCCGTCGCCGATCTCGCGGGCCGCAAGGTCGCCGTCAACCGGTCGGGGCTTGGCGAATTCCTGTTGATCGCCGCGCTGGAGAAGCATCGCGTCGATCGCGACAAGGTCCAGTTCGTCTATCTGAATCCGCCCGACGCGGCGCCCGCCTTCGCGCAAGGCAAAGTCGACGCTTGGTCGATGTGGTCGCCCGGCGTCGACATCTCGCGCTTCTCGAACGACGCGAAAGACATCTTCAACGAAGGCCGCGATCTGGATTTTCTGATCGATTACAGCTCGCTCGTCACGCGCCGTAAGTTCACCGAGGAGAATTCCGAGCTGATCCGCGCGGTGATCGATGCGTATTACGTCGAAGGCGCGTGGCAGTCGGCGCATTCCGCCGAAGCCGAATTGCTCGTGCAGCGCGAGGGCAAATATCCGGATCAGGTGCGCGACTATCTCGCAAGCCTCAAGCGCGTCAATCAGTTTCACGAGCCCGACGATGCCGCTTTCATCGCGCAATTTCAGCGCGCCGCCGACTGGCTGGCCGAGCGCAAGATCATCAACTCGCGCATCAAGGTCGCGGATTACAGCATCAAGGTGTGAATCGAGGAGCGCACGAATGTCTGACGTCAACTATCCGACGAGCGCCGGACCGACGCTCGTCTCCCCGCTGTCCGCCGCGCTCGGCTTTTCGGAGATCATCGGTGACATCGCCGCGACTGCCGCCGAGCGCGAACGCGGGCACCGGCTGCCGCACGAAGAGATTGCAAAGCTCAAGGCGCTCGGCTTCGGCGCGCTGCGTCTTCCCGTCGATGCAGGCGGAAGCGGCGTTTCGCTGAACGGGCTTTTCATCGTCGCACGCGATCTCGCCGCGGCGGATTCGAACATCGCCCACGCGTTTCGCAATCATCTGTGGCAAGTGGAAGCCGCGCTCCGGAGACGCGAGCAACCGTTCCATACGCGCGTGCTGGAGCTGACCGCGCAGAAGAAGACCATCGGCCTGAGCTTCGTCGACAGCGACGTGGTCGCCGCCGGCGCGCGCCCGACCAAAGTCCTCAGTCGGCTCGAATGGGATGCGTCGCGCGACGTGTACGTCGGCTCCGGCGACAAGATCTACGCGACGGGCAATCTGTATAACGACGCGTTCACCGGCCTCGCCGTGGAAAGCCGCGCGGGCCGCACCGTGCAGTACGTGCTGGAACGCGGCGCGGGCGTCGACGACGACGATGACTGGCAAGGCTTCGGCCAGCGCCTCACAGGTTCGGGAACGGCGCGGTTTCGCGATGTGACGGTTCCAGCCGCGCAGCTTTATCCGCCCGATCCGCCGAAGTCCGATGAAGCCGCGCCCTGGGGCTTCACATTTCATCAGGTTTATCTCACCAACTGCATCGCGGGCATCGTGCGGCGCGTGGCGCTGGACGCCGTCGACGTGCTGCGCGCGCGGGGACGCAACTTCTATCACGGTGAAGCCGCGCATCCCGTCGATGAACCCGTGCTGCAATCGCTGCTCGGCCGTATCCGCGCGTATTCGGCGAGCGTCGAAGCGATCGCGGATCGCGCGGCCGGCGCGTTGCAGCGCGCATGGGATCGACACGGCACACGCGACGAATACGAGGCGACGCTCGCGGCCACGCTCGCGGCATCGGAAGCCAAGGTCGTGATCGACGATCTCGCCCCGCAGATCGCAAGTTGGCTGATCGATCTCGGCTCGGGCTCCGTCGTGTCGCGCGTCGGCGCGCTGGACCGGCACTGGCGCAACATCAAGGTGATCGCGTCGCACAATCCGCGCGTCTACAAGGAACGCTTTCTCGGACAGAACCTGCTGACCGGACAATTGCCGCCCACGGGCTCGTTCTTCTGATCGCGCGCGCCGTCCCTTGTCGAAGGCGGACGGGACGGCGCGCTTTCTTAGTCGAGCAGACGTCGCACGCGCGGCACGACTTCGTGCGCGAAGCGGGCCATGTCGGCCTCGAAGGGCTGGAATTGCAGCATGAAGAGTTCGATGCCCGCGCGATGAAAGTCGACGATGCGCCGCGCGACCGTGTCGTAATCGCCGACGAGTTCCGCGGCCGTGCCGCCGTTCGACCCGACGCGCGCCGATCGCGCGAAGGTCTGGTGCATCACCGCGTTCGGATCGGTATTGGCCTTTTGCCGTTCGCGCAGCGGCTTGTCGAGTTCCGCCAGCGCGAACAGATGTTCGAGATGAGCCTGCGCTTCGTCCTGCGTCTCGCGCGCGATCACGAACGCCGACAGGCCGAAGCGCAAAGGCTCGTGCCCCGCCGGGCGCGCGCGGGCGGAGACATCGGCGATCAGGGCCGCAACGTCGTCGTGCGGCTGGCCGTTGATGAACCACACATCGCCATGCGCCGCGACGAGCGAGCGCGCCGGCTCCGACTCGCCGCCGACATAGATGCGCGGACGCGCGCGAAACGGATCGGCGGGCCGTAACTGATAGTCGTCGATCCGGAAGTTGTCGCCGCGATGCTTCACGGCTTCTCCGCGCAGCAACGCATCGACGACCGAGATCCACTCGCGTCCGTACGCATAGCGCTCGTCATGCTCCGCGAAGCCGATGCCCGCGCGCTCCAGCTCCGGACGATTCCACGCATTGACGAGGTTGATCGCGAAGCGTCCGCCGCTGATGTGCTCGATCTGCTGCGCCATCTTCGCGAGCACGACCGGATGATAGAGATAAGGCTTGATCGCCGCGATGATCTCGATGCGCGACGTAAGCGCAGCCAATGCCGCCGATGCCGTCCACGCTTCGAGCTGATCGAGCGAAGGATCGTGCGGATTGATCGTGTGCTGGGCGACGAGCACGGAGTCGTAACCGAGGCGCTCGGCCTCTAGCACGAGCGCCTTGTTGCGCGCCCACGAGGCATCGTAGGGCTCGGCGGGATCCTGCAACGCCGCGCGACTGCCATGCACGAGCGCCCAGACGCCGAAGCGGGGAAGATTGGACATCGCTTGAATGAACCGAAGGACAGGTTGGAGAGGATGCTCATGCTAACGCCGGGCCCGCCCGCGGCGATCCAATTTCTATCGATAAGGAATTATTCATTTGGCATTTGAAGACTCGGGAAACTGTCTTCCTGAGCGCAGTTCTTCCGATAACCATATGACGGCGCACGGCGAATATGCGAAGCACGCGCCGCGTCATTTGCTACGCACGATTGCTTCGTAGCCGCGGCACGCAAAGTGCCTATAGTCGAAGGCTTCACCACATCATTTCGTCCGTTCCATGAAACCTTCGATCCATCGCCGCGCGCTGATCGCCGGCATCGCATCCATCGTTCTCGCTGCTATGGCGCCCGTTCACGCAAACGCCGAAACGCGCGAAGTGGTCATCGGCTATCAGGACATGGTCGTGCCCTGGCGTTATGCGCAGGCGAGCGGCGCCGTCGAGAAAGCCACCGGATACAAGGTCACGTATCGCAAGCTCGGCAGCGGCGCGGATGTCATTCGCGCGCTCGCATCGGGCTCCATTCAGTTGGGCGAAGCCGGCTCCAGCCCGATCGCGGCGGGCTTGTCGCAAGGCGTCGACCTTTCGCTGTTCTGGATTCTCGACAACATCAACGACGCCGAGGCGCTCGTCGCGCGCAACGGCTCGGGCGTAAGCAAGCTCGCGGATCTGAAAGGCAAGACGCTCGGCGTGCCGTATGTGTCGACGTCGCATTTTCATGCGCTCGTCGCCTTGCAACAGGCAGGCGTCGATCCGTCGACGGTGAAGATCGTCAATCTGCGTCCGCCGGAGGTCGCGGCGGCGTGGGAACGCGGCAATATCGACGCGACGTATATCTGGGACCCGGTGCTCGCCAAAGCCAAGCAGAACGGCAAAGTGCTGATCACGTCGGGCGAAGTGGCGAAGGAATCGGGCAAGGCGACCTTCGACGGCTTCGTCGCGTCGCGCAAGTTCGCGCAGGACAATTCGGCGTTCCTGAACGGTTTCGTCAAAGTGCTCGCCGATACCGACGCGCAATACCGCGATCACAAAGCCGACTGGACCGCCGCGTCGAAACAGGTGCAGGCCGTCGCGCAGGAATCCGGCGCGAATCCCGCCGACGTGCCCGCGAGTCTCGCGCTCTACGCCTTCCCGAGCGCGGGCGAGCAGGCGTCGCCGACCTGGCTCGGCGGCGGAGCGCAATCCGGGGCGGCAAAGTCGCTCGCGGCAACCGCTCAGTTCCTCAAACAGCAGGGCACGATTCAGAACGTGCTCGCGGATTACTCCACGGGCGTCGATCCGCGCTTCGTGCAGCAGGCCGCGAAATGACATCGCTTTCCATCCGCAACCTCGGCGTCACGTATGAAGGCGCGAGCACGCCCGCGTTGCAAGGCGTCGACTTGCAGATCGGCAGCGGCGAGTTCGTCGTGGCGCTGGGTGCATCGGGATGCGGCAAGACCACGCTGCTGAATTGTCTCGCGGGTTTCCTGGAGCCGACCGAAGGCGAAGCGTCGCTGAATGGCGAACCGATCGACGGGCCCGGCGCCGAGCGTGGCGTCGTGTTCCAGAAGCATGCGCTGATGCCGTGGCTGAACGTCATCGACAACGTCGCGCTTGGCTTGCGTTTTCGCGGCGTGAAGCGCGACGAGCGCCGCGAGATCGCGCGTCGCACGCTCGCGCTCGTCGGCCTCGCGCAACATGAACACGCGAAGGTCTACGCGCTGTCGGGCGGGATGCAGCAGCGCGTCGGAATTGCGCGCGCGCTCGCGAGCGATCCCGAAGTATTGCTGATGGACGAACCGATGGGCGCGCTCGACGCCCTCACGCGCGAAACCGTGCAGGAACTCGTGCTCGACGTTTGGGCGCGCACCGGAAAGACGGTGTTCTTCATCACGCACAGCGTGGAAGAGGCACTCTTTCTGGCGACGCGCCTCGTGCTGATGACGCCAGGTCCGGGCCGCATCGAAGAGGTGCACGAACTGCCCTTCTCGCGGGACTACGTTCGCAGCCGCGATGCGCGCGCCGTCAAATCGTCGCCCGCGTTCATCGAATGGCGGGAGCGGCTGACGCGCCGCCTGCATCGCACCGAGACGGAGGCGGCGTGAACCGGCCCGCTCACGATGTCCCGCTGCCGAACGCCCCAAGCGCATCGCCAGCCACGCGACGCGTCACCCGCACGAAGCATCGCGCGCGCTATCGCGGAATGCCGGGCGCGGGGCCGACCGCGCTGCCCAGCGCGCTGTGCGTCGCGACGCTCGCGGCATTGTGGTGGGCGGCCACGCATTTCCACTGGCTGCCGCCGCTCTTTCTGCCTTCGCCCGAGGCGGTCTGGCAGGCGTTCATCGACGCGTTGCACGGACGGCTTCAGGGCGGATTGCCGCTCTCGGAGCATCTCTTGTGGAGCGCGATCCGCGTGTTCGGCGCGTTCGCGCTCGCGGTTGTCACGGCGGTGCCGGTCGGAATTCTGATGGGCGTGAGCCGCATCGCGCGCGGCGTGCTCGATCCGCCGCTCGAGTTCTATCGGCCGCTGCCGCCGCTCGCGTATCTACCGCTCGTCGTCATCTACTTTGGTATCGATGAAACCGCGAAGATCGTCGTCATCTGGCTCGCCTGCTTCGCGCCGATCGCGATGGCCGCGCGCGCCGGCGTCAGGAGCGCGACTGCCGAGCAGGTGAACGCCGCGTGGTCGCTCGGCGCGAACTTCGGGCAAGTCGTGCGGTTCGTCGTGCTGCCCGCCGCGCTGCCCGAAATACTGACGGGCCTGCGCATCGCCGTGGGCTTCGGCTGGACCACGCTCGTCGCCGCCGAAATGGTCGCCGCGACCGCCGGCCTGGGTCAGATGGTGCTCAACGCGTCGAGCTTTCTGCGCACCGACGTGGTGGTGATGGGCATCGTGCTGATCGGCGCGATCGCGTGGATTTTCGACTTCGGCATGCGCGCGCTGGAGCAGCGGCTCGTGCCGTGGAAAGGACGCTGAGCCGCACGGGCCTGGCGTCGCGGCGAACTTGGAATCGGCTGGACTCCTGATCCAGTAAGGGTTCCCTATCCGGCAATAAGGAAAATTAATTATTGACGTACTGCTGCTGAAAGGCAGAATCTCTCGGAAACAATCCTAATAAGTATTTCAGCGGCGCGACACGCTGAAAACAGATTTCCTTCCGCCATGCGTTGACGTGGTCTCTATACATGGAGAACAAAATGAGAAGGATACGAGGGATGGTCCTGGCTATTTCATCAGGAGTATTGATCAGTGCATGCGGCGGCGACGCCGGCTCCGATGTCTCAGGCCAGAGCACGAAAAGCATCGCAGGACAGCCGGCTTCACAGACCGAATCGACGACCAAGGGCTACGCGTTGTCGACCGTCATCTGGAGCCGCGTTCCCATCGGCGTGTGCTGGGACATGAACAACGCGGATTTCGCGCGCTTCGCGTCGGCACGAAACTGGAGCCGCCTCGCAGTTCAGGAAACCTGGGAACAGCATTCGGGCGTGCGTTTCACAGGCTGGCAGCAATGCACGAATGACCCCAATTACTTCGGGATCCGAATCAGCGTCGATGACAGCGCGCAGAGCGGGCCGCATACTTTCGGCCTCGGCGCGATGCTGAACAACGCGGTCGGCGGAATGGCGCTCAACTTCACGTTCAGGAACTGGAGTCAAAGTTGCCAGGGACGCGAAGAATACTGCATACGCCGCATCGCCGCGCACGAATTCGGTCACGCGCTGGGCTTCGCGCACGAGCAGAACCGGCCCGACACGCCTTCGACCTGCAACGAGCCCGCGCAGGGCACGAACGGCGACACGACGATCGGCGCGTGGGATGTCGCTTCGATCATGAATTACTGCAATCCCGAATGGAACGGTGACGGCAAGCTGAGCGCCACCGACATCGACATGGTGCAGAAATACTATGGGCCGCCGCCTTCCACTCAGACGGTGTACACGCTGACGCGTGCGCAGGCGCCGGCGCGGATTACCGCCTACGAGTTTCCTTCGCGCGCTGTGAAGGCGTCGATCGATCTTTCGCTGGGCGGCGACTATCAGCGCGTCGATCAGATGTTCGCAAGCGCCGACGGCAAGCGGCTGCACGTGCTGATGGAGCGAAATTCGACGTCCGTCGATCTCGCCACCATCGACACCGCGAGCAACAAGGTCGTGCGCGTCACGCCCATCGGTCCGATGTTGACGACGTTCACCGGCTATGGTTTTCAGCCCGCGTTGACCGGAAATCAGGTCTATCTGTGGAACAAAAATATCATCGACGTCGTCGATACGGATTCGGGAACGCTCGTCAGAAAGCTCGTGCTGCCGAAAGAATTCAGCGTCATCAAGATCGCGACGGCCGCCAATGACAGCGAGCACATCTTCGCGCTCGCGAACGAGCGGGGAACGAGGCTGGAGGTGCTGCGCATCGAATCGGCGAGCGGCTTCATCAGGGGCGGCTATCCGGCCGGTTCGGCGCCGGCGGCGCCGCGCGATGAGTTCACCGTCACGCCGGATGCGAAGAAAGCGTATTTCGTCGGATTCGCGTCGCCGAATGCACAGGGCAATCTCACGGAGATGGACCTGGAGAGCGGCTTCACGCGCGTGCTGACCGATCTGCCGGAGAAGAATCCGAAGTTCATCGCGGCGATCAACAATCAGCAAATTCTCTTCGCCGATGACAATGCCAACAGCCCGAGCTCGGTCATCCTCTACGACGTGACGAGCAGAAGCAAGACGACCGCGCTGAGTTCGTCGAAGTCGATGGCGTATCTCCAATACGAACCGAAAACGAAATCCATTCTTCTGGAGCAAGACGGCGTCTGGTCCGTCAATCAGTTGAGGCAGCGCGCGGACGGAAAATACAGAGACGTCGATCTCGGCCTGCGATCGTTCAGCAGCGGTTCGGCGTATGGCGGCGTCGCTCCGTTCGTGCTCGTGACGCGCTGATGTTCAAGGCGGCGCGCCAGTGGCATGATTGTCGGGTCGACCCGATCGTGCAGCGCTGGCCCGGAGGTGGCTCATGTCCGTCTTTCTTGAAGTCGAGCACGTCACGACCTATCGCTACAACACGCCGGTGGAATTCTCGCCGCATCGCGTGATGTTCCGGCCGCGCGCCGCGCACGATATCCGCGTGCTGTCGGCGACGCTCGCGGCCGCTCCGCACAGCACGCAGTACTGGATGCACGACGTGTTTTCCAATTCGGTCGCGGTCGTCGAGCCGCGCGTGCCCGCCGACACGCTCGAACTGCGCGCGCGTTTCGTCATCGAGCATTTCGGCATCAGGAATCTGGAGTTGCCGGTCGCGCCCGAAGCCGAGAATTATCCGTTTCAGTACGCCGACGAGGACCGGCTCGATCTGGCGTCTTTCCTGCCGCCGCAGTATCCCGACGATCAGCCGATGCTGCGCGACTGGGTCGCGCAGTTTCTGCCCCGGCGCGGCGTCACGCACACGCGCGACATTCTGGGGAACATCAACGCCGCCATTCGCAGCGACTTTCAGTATCAGTCGCGCGACGCGATGGGCACGCAGCGTCCGTCGGAGACACTGAACCGGCACAGCGGCACCTGTCGCGATTTCGCGCTGCTGATGATGGAAGTCGTGCGCGGACTCGGACTGGCCGCGCGCTTCGTGTCCGGGTATTTGTACGATCAGGCGCTCGACACGCCCGCTGCGCCGGCCGTCCGCAACACGGGGCTGCAGCAGGGCGCGCGACAGATCGAGAGCCGCGACGAGCCGCTCGTCGTCGGCGCGGGCGCGACGCACGCGTGGCTGCACGTCTTTTTGCCGGGCGCGGGCTGGGTGCCCTACGATCCGACGAACTCGCTCGTCGGCGGCACCGATCTGATCCGCGTCGCGTACACGCGCAAGCCCGAACAGGCGGCGCCGGTGTCCGGATCGTGGTTCGGCGCCGCGGAGGACTTCGCCGGGATGGACGTCAGCGTCAGCGTGCGGCGCATCGAGCCGCCGAGCGAGCCGTTGGCGTCGGCGGCGATCAAAACGGACTGATCCCCGACATGCCGCCATCGACGGCTAGATCGGCGCCGGTCATGTATTGCGATGCATCCGTCGCAAGGAAAAGGACCGCCGATGCGATCTCGGCGGGGTCGGCCGGACGCTTCATCGGGATGACTTTCGCCCACTCCAGCAATTGCGTCTCCGACATGCCCAAGCTGTCGAAGATCGGCGTCTTCGCGACGCCCGGCGAAATACTGTTGACGCGTATGCCGAGCTCGACGAATTCGGCGGCGAAGCTTTTGGCCAGAGAAACGACAGCCGCCTTCGACGCGCAATATGCCGAGAAATTTTTCGTGCCCTGATTGGCCGCGAGCGATGCCACGAGAACGATCGATGCCGGCCGCGCGAGCGAAGGCAGCGCTTCGCGCACCGTCGCATACACGCCGCCGACGTTGATGTGCAAGACATCGGTGAATTGTTCCAGCGAGGTTTCGCGCACAGGCGTCTGCCGGGAAATGCCGGCGTTGGCGACCAGAACGTCGATCTCGCGCTGAAAATGCTCGACTGCGGTTTTGTAGAGACGCTGCATGTCGGCCGGACTGGCGGCGTCGGCCACGACGCACAGCGCATTCTCGCCGAGCGTTTGCGCGGCCTGACGCAGCTTCTCCTGGTTGCGTCCGCTGATCACGACGCGGGCGCCCTCCGACACGAACCGTTGCGCGGTGGCGAACCCGATGCCCGAGCTTGCGCCGGTCACGACCGCCAGTTTTTTATCGAGCAGCATCGTTTCATCCTTGCAGGTTGATGACGAGGGCGCGACCCGAGCGAAGCGCGCGCGTCGAATGCCCCGAACCTTTCAGATCGCCCGCGACGAACACCGAGCCTTCCGCGAAGCGCCGCGCGATGTCCCCGTCCTGCACCGCGATTTCAAGCTCGCCTTCGAGGACGACGACATACTGGCGCGACGGCGGATTATGACGATCGAGAAAATAGCCTTCGTCGAACTCATGCACCAGCACGCTCTCGCACGGCTGCGGCGGCGATAGCGTCACCGAAATGCCGTTGAACGGCACGGCGACGGTTTCGAACACGCGAATGGTCCTGAATGCCGAGTGCCCGTCGGCGTCGGTGTAGATCTCAGCGCAGTCCATGACGTCTCCTTGTCGACGATCCGCTTCGAAAATGTCACGCCACCGCTCCCTGGCCCATGCGTTCGCGCACCGCGCCGCAATGTTCGACGAGCTTGCCGCGCGTGGCGACGAATCGTTTGAGCGGTGTATCGATGTCGTAGAACCAGATGTTCGCGACGAACCCGTACAGCGCGGCATCGATGCTCGCGGGCGCGTCGCCGAACATGAACGGACCGTCGCCGAGCAGATTCGCTATTGCCTGGAGACTCGCGATGCCGCGCGCATACACGGCGTCCGGCTCGTATCTGCCGATGCCCTGATATCGATAGCGTTCGAAGTTGTATTTGCGCGCGCCTTCGAGCGCGTCGGCGCCGATGTCCGGATGCTGCGTCAGGAGCGCATCGCGAAACTGCGGCCAGTAGCGGTCGTCGCGCCAGCGCGAGTACGACATCACCCAGTAAAGATCGTCGAGCGTGCGGCGGACCAGCAGATCGAGATCGCGCTGCGCGGCGCCCAGCGCGTCGTCCAGTTCGATCGCGTGCTTGCTCTTCAGATGCGCGATGATCGCATCGCTGTCGCCGATGGTTTCATCGCCGTCGACGAGATACGGCAACTGCCCGCGCGGCGCGGCGCTCGTGTCCAGCACGTGACGATGCTCGAATGGCAGGGCCGCGAGCTTCAGGAACGCGAACACCTTCAATCCGAACGGATTGTTGTCTTCGAGGCCGAACAACTGAGGATACGAATAGAGCGTGATCATCGACGTCTCCGTGCGTCCGCCAGCAAGGACGCGCCAAGTTCGTTACGATTCCCGGTTGGCCTTGCATCTTCCCGTCACGCGTCGCGCCGCTTCCGCGCGCCGCCACACACGAAAAATACTATGCCCACGCCGCCTCATGCCATCGGTTTTACACTCGATCCGCTCGATCGCGTATCGGAGAAGCGCGACGATGAAACCTACGTCGCCGGCCTGCGCGACGATCCCGCCACGCGCTTTCTGCTGTTCGTGAACAACGTGCCGCTGTTCAAGCGCGCGAACGGTCACGATCCGCTTTTCGTCGCGCAGGAAATCGCGGCGCTCGGCGCGCCCGCGCAGACGGTTCTTCTCGGCCGCGACGCCGACCGCCGCGCGCTGTTCGCCCATTCCTTCGATGCAGAAACGCCGAGCCTCGCCGATGTCGAAGCGGTCGAACTGCGCCCCATCGCGATGCAGGGTCTCGTGTCGCCGCCGCTCGTCAGCGCGCTCGGCGAAGCGCGATCGATGCTCGACTGGCATCGCCGGCATCGCTTCTGCGCGAACTGCGGCCATCCGACCGATTCGGCGGGCGCGGGCTGGCGGCGCATCTGTCCGAACTGCAAGGCGCAGCATTTTCCGCGTGTCGACCCCGTGGTCATCATGCTCGTCACGGATGGCGAACGCTGCCTGCTCGGCCGTCAGCCGCAATTTCTGCCGGGGATGTATTCGTCGCTTGCGGGCTTCGTCGAGCCGGGCGAGACTTTCGAGCACGCGGTGTATCGCGAAGTGCTGGAGGAAGCGGGCATCCGCTGCACGGACGTGCGCTATTTCGCGTCGCAGCCGTGGCCGTTTCCTTCATCGTTGATGATCGGATGCTTCGCGCGCGCCGTCACGACCGATATCACCATCGACAGGAACGAGCTCGAAGATGCGCGCTGGTTCACGCGCGAGGAGATCCGCGCGATGCTCGACGGCACGCACGAACAGGGACTTTCCGCGCCGAAGCCCTTCGCGATCGCGCATCATCTGCTGAAGGCGTTCGCGACGCGCGAGGTGGACTGAGTGGGCAGCTTCGCGGCGCGGCTTCGGCGATCGGTGCAGAATCCGAACCTGTGTTGCGCGGGGCGCGGCGAGAGCATTCATCAGACATCGGGTGAACGACATGAACATGAAAGGCGGCATGCATATCTGGCTGATCCGGCATGGTGAGACCGAGTGGAGCAAGTCGGGCCAGCACACCGGCACGACCGACATTCCGCTCACCGACGAGGGACGCAGACAGGCGCGGGCGCTCGCGCCGGTGCTCGCGTCGCAGTCTTTCGACTTAGTTTTGACGAGCCCGATGGGCCGCGCGATCGAAACCTGCCGGCTCGCGGGTCTGGGCGATCGCGCGACGGTGGAGTCCGAGCTTCACGAGTGGAATTACGGCATCTACGAAGGCCGCACCACGCCGGAAATCCGTGAAGAGGCGCCGGACTGGTCGGTGTGGTCATCGCCGATTCCGGAGGGCGAAAATCTCGCGGATGTCGGCAGGCGCGCGCAGGCGCTCATCGACAAGCTGCTCGCGACGAATGCGATGAACATCGCACTTTTTTCGCACGCGCATTTTTCGCGCGTGTTCGGGGCGCAGTGGGCGACGGGATCGCCGGCTCTTGGGGCGCATCTCGCGATGGATACCGCCGCGATGAGTGTGCTCGGGTTTGAGCGCGACGTCCGCGCTATTGTTAAGTGGAATCTCTTGCCTTTTTGATGTTTTTTGCGATAGGTCCCGTGATCGTGTCGGCCTTTTCTTTCGCCGGATCCCGTTTTCGTGTCGGTGCATTAGGACAGGGGCAACGCCAATAGACCGACACCAACACGGGATCCGGCGAAGAACCATAAAAACCATCATCAGCAAAAAGCCGATACCAACGGTGCCTGCGAAGTTCCTGCGATCCGCCATCAAAACCCCGTCTCGCGCTCTACTTGACGTTGAGCTGAACCGATGCGATCAGTTCCGACAAACCGAGCCAGAGAATTTGCACGCCGATACAAAAGATGATGAACGCGAAAAGGCGCATGGCAATCTGCGTTCCGACGGCGCCAAGCAGGCGCTCCAAATGCCCCGCGAATCGCACGCACACATAGATGCTCGCGCACAGAACGACAAGCCCGACGCCCACGCCGGCGAGATGCACCGGCTGCAGCCCATGACGCGGCGAGCCCGTGCCGAGCGCGATGGCGACCGCTATCGCACCCGGCCCGACGGTGATCGGCAGCGTCAGCGGATAGAACGCCTTCGCACGCAGCGACGCGCCGCCGCGCGGCGTGGGCGCGGGTTCGGCGCCGTCGTCGTCATCGGGCGTCTGAAGCAGGCTCCAGCCCGCCATCGCGACGACGAAACCGCCCGCCACGCGCAACACCGGAATCGAGATCTCGAAAAACGTCAGCACATAAGCGCCGATCAAAAGCGACGCCAGCAAGATCACGAAACTGTTGATGCAGATGCGCCGCGCGAGCTCGGCGCGATCGGCGTCGCCGATATGCGGCAGCATGCTCAGCACGACGAGCGCCGTCGCGGGAGGATTGATGATCGGGAACAATCCGGCGACGATCACAAGGACCGTCTTGGCGAATTCGTTGAGCATGCGCGTCGTTGTCCGTCGTTCGTTGGCGTGCTGCAAGCCCGGACATTGTGCACGCTAAGCCGGCGCGCGTGCGCGCAATGACGGTCCGATCAGACGAACGGTGCGGTGAGAATCAGCGTGCATTCGGTGAGAAACGAGCCGATCCCGACGCCGATCAGCACGCGCGCGACGATCGTCCATACGCGCCGATCGACATTGCCCGCGCAGCGCCACGCGAGCGTGCACCACAGCAGATACAGCGCCGAGCACACGGCGAATACGCCGAGCATGCCGGGCCAGAACCAGACGGTGATCAGCAGAAATGTTTCGGGAGTGACGCCGCTCGTCCAGAGGTCGAGATAGACGAACCACCACGCGAGGTGGATCGGCACGCCCAACAGCCACCAGACTTTCCAGAAGCGTTCTTCTCCGCGCCAGGCCTTGCGCAACATGCGTCGTCGTGAGTGGAAAGAGGCACGCATTTTACTCCACGCGTTGCGCGCCCTTTCCGCGCCTTCAGGCCGACAGGCTGCGGCGTTTCGCTTCCATGCGCGTGATGAGCCGCTGCAGCACGTTCTCCGCGGCGGCCGAAAGCCGCACGAAGCGAAAGCCGACGACGTAACGCACATCGCCGCGCGGCGTCGTCACGGAGCGCGGCGACACGAGTTCGAGATCGACGGGCAAGGCCGCGCCCGGACCGAGATGAAGCACGACATCGCGGAACACGGTGCCGCGCTCCGTTTCCGCGAGACGCGGCGTGTCCATGCGCAGCGCGATGCCACCGAGCGACAGGTCGTGCACTTCATGGCGGAACGCTTCGCCGTCGGCGAATGCGCCTTTCGCGTAGAAGGGTTCGAGAACCGGCGTCGGCACGCGGAAGTATTCGCGACGCTGGAACTGATAGAGCTTCTCGGGGAACGGCACTTCGAACGCCTGACGTCCTTCGTGGGTCACGGCGCGCGCGGCGAGCGTCGTGAATTCGACGCGCACGCCGTCCGGCGCACCCTTGAAATACAACTGCCGCGCTTCGAGCAGCGCACGATTGTCCGCCTCGACGCCGCCCCAGTCGAACACGATGCACGCTTCGCGCGCGTCGGTTTTCAGCAGTTGCGTAACGATCTGTCCGCGCCCGCTCGTCACGGTGAGCATGTCGCCCCGCTGCACGAGCGTTCGCAGAACGATCGATATTTCGGATGGCGTGTGTCGCGCGAAGCGCTCATGATCTTCCGCGAATTTTTCGATGTCTGTCGTTTGCGGCAACGGTTCGGCGAGCATGATGGTCCAATCTAGTTATCAGTTTGGGACAGCGAGCGACGACTACCTGCTTTGCCTTATGTTGCCCGAAAAAAACGGCTTCAGTACATCGGTAACGACTAGATTTTCACGGCAATTCAGCGTTTTGCAGAGCAGCAAAACATTTGTCTTACGGATAACTTTCTAAAAATGAGAAGGCCGGGCGCGAACACCCGGCCTTCTCGCGCTTCATGCGACACGCGTCACGCGAGCGTATCGAGTTCGCTTGCGAGCGCGCGGCGTCGGATAGGCGCGAGCGCAGCGCCCATGCGTTCGCCCTGCGCCTCGCTGATGAGGCTCATCAGGATTTCGCCGAAGCGCGGTTCGTCCACGCCCGAGATGATGTACTGCCACCGATACGCATCGACCAGTCCCGCATGCACGCGCGCCTCTTCGTCGGCGGAAAGCGCGCGGTCGAGTTGCGATACGAAGTAATGCGCGTCGGCGGCGGCTTGCGCCTGCATCATCCCGTCGATGGCCGCGACTAGCTCGATCAGATCGCCGATCGCGGCATCGCGCGCGTCGTCGTCGAGCCGCGCGTCTTCGCGCATCCACTCGAGTTCGTCGATGATCGCGTGCTGCGACTCCTCCTTCCAGTGGAACAGGAAGATGTCCTTGAATAGCGGCGACAAGCTCGCGTCGCTTTCCATGCTCTGCCGGTAATGCACCTGCGTGACGATTTCGACGCAACACGTCAGCGCGAGAATCGACCACGTCGATTTGCCGAGCACGAACGCGGCAACCTCGTCGGCCTGCGCGATGAAGCGATAGCCCGGCGGCAGCGTTTGCGCGGCGAGCGCCTCCACGCGGCGAAACAATTCCTGATGCTTCAGCTCTTCGTCGGTGAACCGCACGATCGCTTCGAGCGCGGTCTGATCGCCGAGCGCATGATCGCGGCCGACCTCCAGCATCTTCGCGCCGACGAAACGCTCGATCATGCCGAACATGTTGGCGTACGTGCGGCCCTGAACCTGCGACATCAGACGGCGTTCGCGCGCGTCGAGGAACGGCAGACGATGCACTTCGGATAGTCCGTCGGGCATGAACTTGTGCGCGGGATCGAAATGACGGCCGCGCAATACGTCGCGATCGATATCCCAGCGGATGCGGCGGGACACTTCGATGCACTTCGCATAACGTTGCTGCGGGGTGATTTTCCTGGATTGAGACTCGTGCTGAACGGCTTCCATGTGCGAACTCCGGAACGACTCTGCGTCGATGACTCTGATGAATGCGCGCCCTGCAATCCGCGCGCTGCGTCGAACAGGTCTGCGTAGGGTCGTGCGCCGCGTCACCGTTCTGCGAATCATTCTCTGCAACGGCCCGCTCTCGCACATGAGGCGCATGTCCCGGCTGCGCACCGGGACACGGCATTTGGCGGCAATGAAGGGGGACGCAGGTCCCGAAGCGCTCAGGCGGCGGGCGCGTCGAAGCCCGCGCGGCGCGCGAGCACGATGGCCTGCGCGCGGTTTTCGACTTCGAGCTTCGCGAAAATGCTGGTGATGTGATTGCGCACGGTCTTCTCGCTCAACGCGAGTCGCGCGGCGATCTGCGCGTTGTCGCGCCCGCCCGCGAGCAATTCGACGATATCGCGCTCACGCGGCGTCAGCGCGGAGAACGCCGGATCGCTCACGTTCGATGACGGCAGAAACCCCCGCACTTCCTCGCGCCAGCGTTGCCACGCAGGCTCGGATTCGAGCGTGATGTGATTTTCGCTATCGAGCGGCACGAAGCGCGCGCCGGCAATCTGCCCGGCGAGCAGGCGGCTTTCGTCGAACGGCACGCGCGCATCGCCGCTCGCGTGCAGCACGAGCGTCGGACATTGCACGCGCGGCAGCAGCGCCACCACGTCGATCTCGTTGAACACGCGCATGATGCGCGCGGCGTTGCGCGGCGTGGTCGTCAGACGTTCGAGTTCGTTGAACCAGTGATGCTGCTCCGGCGTGCCGCCGGGAATGAACTGCGTCGTGAAGAACTGGCGAAACGCCGGATTCTGCTTGCCCCAACCGAGTTCGGCGAGCTTCACGAGCATTTCGGCTTCCTCGTGCAACGCCGGATCGCACGAGCGTTTCAAACGGCCGCGCGCGTAGCCGCCATGCAGCACGAGATGCGTGACCCGCTCCGGATGCGCGACCGCATACGCGATGGCAATCGACGCGCCCTGCGAAATTCCCAGCAGCGGAAAGCGTTCGAGGCCGCTCGCATCGGCGACGGTTTCGAGATCGCGCAGCCAGGCGTCGAAGGAAATTTCGCCGACGTCGCGATCGGAGAGACCGCAGCCGCGCTGATCGTAGCGAATCAGCGTGTGACGGCCGCACAGTTCGAGCATCAGATGGTTCCAGACCGGGCTCGTGAAATCGAGCTCCAGATGACTGAGCCAGTTCGCCGCCTTGATGAGCGGCGGGCCAGAGCCGCACGTCGCGTACGCGATGCGCACGCCGTCGCTCGCCGTGCAAAGGCGGATATGCTGCCGAGGCGTGGACGGGCGCGGCATCATCGGAACGATGTGTAAGTAGGGACTACCTAAAAAATCGATGCACGCGCGGCGGCTCGCGCGATTGCTCATGCTTGCGCGTAAAGCTTTGGAAAGTCAAGGAATAGACAGTCAGGGACGGCGCGCGCCGCGCATCTGGCTCGTCAGGTCGCCGTGATGCATGATGAGCGCGCGCAGCGACGGCCACATATGCATGTAATGCACCATGAAGCTGTCGCGCGACTGAAGCTGATACGGCGTGTTGATGGTCGCGCAATCGAGCAAATGGCGCGAGTCGGCAAGGCCATGCCGTGCGAGCACCTTGATGAACACGTCCTGGTCGCCGCCGCTCGCATAGGTCGACGATTTATCCGCGATCGCGCCGATGCTCTGCTCGATTTCCGTCAGCACGTCGAGATTTTGCGGCGTGTTGCGAAAACCCATGATGCCCGAGTTGAACTGCCAGCTTACGTCCGTCGCGAGCACGCGATCCCGCTTCTCGCATAGCGGTTCGAGCCGCCGGCTCTGATCGGCGACGAGCACGTCGGCATCGATCCAGAAGACCCATTCGTGTTCCGGCAAATGGCGCAGCAACACCCAGGGCTTGATCCAGTTGCCGCTCGCGCCCGCGCCCGCTTCGGCCGGCACGTCGCGATAGAGATGCAGCGCGTAGCCGTGACGCTCGCAATAGCGGCGCACGTTGCGCTCGGCTATCGCGCCGTATTCGCGGATATTCGGCGTATGAAGCATCGCGAGCGCGATGGACGCGCTTCGGTTCGACGCTTCGTAGCGTGTTTCATCGGCTTCCGGCTGCGGCAAGGCGAGATACGGCAGGCCGCGCGCCTGACACTCGTTGATGTGCTCCGCGAACAGATCGCGCAAGTCGGCGAAGACCGGCTGATTCTTCGGCGCATCGGGCATATCGGCGAGCGCAAGAGAGAACGCGGGCCATTCCGCCCATATCGGCGACACGTTCAGCGCCGCGAGCACAACGGGATGATGGCCTTCGATCGCCTCAGTGAACGGCCGAGGTCCTAGCGCACTCAGCAACTGCGCTTCGCTCGCGAGCGCCCTGCCGAACCTGGCGCCCTCGCAGATGCGTTGAACCTGCTCGCGCGCGGCCGCCGTGTTGCGCCAAAGCTGAAACGCCGCCATGACGTCGCCGGGGTCGTCGTCACGATACGAGACGATCCAATCGCGGTTTTCCCCGCGCATGAGCGTCTCGCACGGAATGTCGCGTAACAGCAGGCAATCCTGCGTGATCAGCAACACGAGATCGCCCTCGGCACACGCGCGCAGCTTGCGCAACAACACCTGATACTTCAACAGCATTCGCAGATGTGCCCAGCCGATCGCGGCCGTATCGACATACTCGTGCGGATAAGCAAGACGCGCGCAATAGCGGCGATGATTTTCGAACGACGCGCGCGCGGTGTCGTCGGCAAAAAAACTGATGACGTGAGTCGTCATGGCGATGCTCCAAAATGCCGGGTGTCGGGGATTTTGGTCCCGTCATCGGCGCGCGGGCAAGCGCAAGGACACTTTGTTTCGTCGTCGATTGTGACGGCTGCGAACGTTTCGCTCAGCGCTTCGCGCGCAGCGGCAGCGTCGCGATGAACTGATCGACCGCCGCGAAAAGCGCCGCACGCCGCACGCCGTCCTGCGCCTGAATCGACAGACCCGCGAACAATGTCATGCACAGCGCGGCGAGCGCCTGAACATCGGTGCGCGCGTCGAGCTCGCCATTTTCGACGCCCTGCGCGAGCCGCGCCGCGACGATCGACGCGACCTTGCGCCGGCGCTTCTGCATCTCGGCGCGCAATTGCGCGTGCTCGCCGCCGACGGACATCGCGCCCAGAAAGATCATGCAGCCACGCGGAGTCTTCCTGCCGGTGAACAATTCGACGCTCGCGCGGAACATCGCGCGCAGGCCGTCGCGCACGGATTCGTGCGCCTGCAACTGCCTGAGCGCCGCGCCGCCTTCGGCTTCCGTGTACAACTCGACCGCCTCCCGATACAGATCCTCCTTGCTGCCGAACGCGGCATAAAGGCTCGGCGAATTGATGCCCATGGCTTCGACGAGATCGGCCATCGAACAGGTGTCGTAGCCTTTCGCCCAGAACACTTCCATCGCGTTTCGCAACGCCGCTTCGCGGTCGAATGCGCGCGGCCGGCCGCGCGCCCTGTGCTGCGTCTCGTGCATTTCCGACGACATGTCTCGCTCCTTTTCGATGCCGGCGATTAGTGCGTCCATCGAAATTCTGAATTATGTGTCGATCGTAACAAAATAGCTGGACGCTGTCGCACGCCGATGCTTAAATATCTGTATCGATCGTCACATAAACATCGGAACCATCTCAGGAGTGTCGCAATGAAATCGACTTTGTCCGCGCTCGCAGCCGCTTTGCTGCTGGCAAGCCCGCTGGTGTCGTTTGCGCAAGCCACGGAAACGGCTGCATCGCCTGCGCCGTATTCGGTGTTCGTCGATCAACCCACCGGCTTCACGTTCGTGAAAATGCCGTCGGGCTGGAAGTTCGTCGGCGCGGTCTCGCAGGAAGAGGCGCAGCATGTGCCGGCGAACGTGTTGACGTCGGTGTTGCCCGCGGATTCCGCGCGCAAGATCGACACGGCGTCAGTCAGATAGGCGTTGGGCTGGAAACCGCATCGATTTCGATATCGAGCAAAGCCGAGCTCATCGACTTGCCGTGCGCGTCGAGCGCGAGCGAACGCGTGACGCCGCCGCCGAGCGCATCGCGCAAAACGAAATTGAACGCGTGCAAGAGCGGCAGTTCGTAACGCACGACATCGCCCTTCACGACATCGGCGAGATGCGCTTTCACGCGCTCGGGCGTCAGTTGCGCGCGCAGATGCGCGTAGTGCTTCGCGTCGAAGCAGATCACCGACACGTTCAACGTGTTGCCTTTGTCGCCGGTGCGGCCATGCGCGAGTTCACGCAGTTTCATCGCTTGCCTCCACGAATTCGAAAACGGGCTTCACGTGTTCGCGCGCGAGCAGCACGGACTGCACCGCGATGACTTCCCGCGTCGCCTTCGTCACGCCGCCGCCGCCCGCCGGACCGTTGGTATAGAGCGTTTCGATCTCGTTGCCGATGCGCGCCGCCTCCTTCGCGCTCGACGTGCGTCCCGCAACGCGCACGCGCACTTCATACGGCTCTTCGGCGTTCGCTGCAAGCGCGTCGCCGTAAAGCGAATTGACGCCGATGAGGTCGAAGCGCAGTTCGCTCGTATCGATGCACATGATCGACAGCCGTTCGCGCGCGATATCGAGCGCGAGCCGCGCGCGTGCGACCGCGCCCGGACCGCCGTAGGAAATCTGACCTTCGCCGATATAGCCATCGACATAAGCGACCGATGTCTTCAGCGTATCCGTGCGTGCGTGGCCGCGTCCGCCGGTCACGCGCACGCGGTCGTGCGCTTCCTGCGCGACGCGAACTTGCGTGAAATCCGCGACGACGTCCGGCTGAAAATAACGCGCCGGATCGTGAATCTCGTAGAGCAGTTGTTCCTTGCACGTCGCTTCGGTCACGCAGCCGCCTGCGTGCGGCACTTTCGTCACGATGACAGAACCATCCGCGCTCACTTCGCCGATCGGGAAGCCGAGACGCGCGAGATCGTTCACGTCCTTGTAACCGGGATCGGCGAAATAACCGCCCGTCACCTGACCCGCGCATTCGAGCAAATGGCCGACGACGGTCGCCTGTCCGAGCGTCGTCCAGTCGTCCATCTTCCAGCCGAATTCGTGGATGAGCGGCGCGGTGAATAGCGACGGATCCGCCACGCGGCCGGTCAGCACGATGTCCGCGCCCGCCGCGAGCGCAGCGACGATCGGCGCCGCGCCGAGATACGCATTCGCCGACACGATGCGGTCCGCGTACGCGCTCACATCGTCGCCGGATTCCTCGAAGCGCAGACGCGAACGCAAAACGACATCGAGCACGTCGTCGCCGGTGACGGCTGCGATTTTCAATCCGTCAAGGCCGAGCTCGCGCGCGATCCTCGCGGTCTTCTTCGCCGCCGCACGCGGATTCGCCGCGCCCATGTTCGAGATGATCCGCACGCCATTTTTCGCCGCGACGGGCAGCACGGCGCGCATGCGCGTTTCGAGCAACGGGTCGTAACCGAGTTCGGGATCGTTGCGGCGCGACTGCTGCGCGATCGCGATCGTGCGTTCGGCAAGGCATTCGAACACGAGATAGTCGAGCGCGCCGTGCTCCGCGAGTTCGACGGCAGGCTCGATGCGATCACCCGAATAACCCGCGCCCGCGCCGATTCTGATGATGTCTTTCATGGTGCTTTTCCTTTACAGCGGGAACACGCCCAGCACGACGCACGCGATCGTCATGACGACCGACGCGCCGAACAGCAGCGGGAACGTGAACTTCTGATGATCCGCGAGATCGATGCCGCACAAGCCGACGACGAGAAACGTCGCGGGCGTGAGCGGGCTCACGGGAAAGCCGGTCGTCATCTGACCGAGGAGCGCCGCCTGGCCGACATGCACCGCCGGCACGCCGAGTTGCGACGCCACTTCGGCGATCACCGGCAACACGCCGAAATAGAACGAATCGGGATCGAAGAGCATCGAGAGCGGCATCGACAGCAGGCCGAGCACGACCGGAATGTGGCCGGCAAAAGCGGGCGGCACGAAACCGACCGCCGCCTGCGCCATCGCCTTCAACATGCCGCTGCCCTGCATGATGCCGGTGAACACGCCCGCCGCGAGCAGAATGCCGGCCATCATCAACGCGGCGCGAGCGTGCGCGT
Source organism: Caballeronia sp. ATUFL_F1_KS39 (assembly GCF_023630985.1). Lineage (NCBI taxonomy): Bacteria > Pseudomonadati > Pseudomonadota > Betaproteobacteria > Burkholderiales > Burkholderiaceae > Caballeronia > Caballeronia sp. ATUFL_F1_KS39. Next base: position 69,803 of record NZ_JALQDZ010000043.1, read on the forward strand.
CGATGCGCTTTCGCTGCATGTCGACGTTCGGGTAATTCACCATCAGCGCAATGCACAGCCCGACCATGAACATGATGGCGGGCGGAATCTTTTCGCCCATCGCGACCATCGTGCCGAGCACGACGACCGTCAGCACGATGTTGAACCAGAAATTCTTCGGGCGGCGCAGCGACTGTTCTTCGGGCGTCAGTTCGCGCTTCGGAAGCGGAATCGCGCCGTTCGCGCTCGAATAGCCGAGACGCTTTTCCTCGCGGCGGCCGAGCCACCACGCCATGCCGAACACGAACACGAGCCCGACGGCCTGCACCGGAATCAGCGGATTGAACAGCGATGAAATCGGCAGATGCAGCGACGCCGATGCGCGGATCATCGGCCCGGTCCACGGCAGAAAGTTGATGCCCGCCGCCATCGAAACGGCCGCGGCGAGCACGCGCTTGTCCATGTTCAGGCGATCGTAGAGCGGCAGCATCGCGGGAATCGTGACGAGAAAGCAGACGGCGCCCGAGCCGTCCAGATGAATCAGCAGCGCGAGCAGCGTCGTGCCCATCACGATGCGCGTCGGTTTCGTGCCGACCGCGCGCAGGATGCGATCGATGATCGGATCGAGCGTGCCCGCGTCCGTGATCGTGCCGAAGTAAAGGATCGCGAACACGAACATGCCGACGACCGGCGCGAGGCTCTTCAATCCGTCGATGACGAACCTGCTCGTCGAAAGCCCGAAGCCGCCGATCAGCGACGCCACGATCGGCACGATGATGAGCGCGACGAGCGGCGACATCCGTTTGGAAAGGATCGCCCCGAGCAGGACGACGATGGTGGCGAGGCCGAGCATCGGCAGCATGAACGTGTCTCCGAATATTGTCTTTTGGTGCGGTCCAGAGTAAGTTCGGAGCGGCGATTACACAATTGAAATGATTTGATCGCAGCTATCACGGACCATAATGGATCTGAATCTTCGCGATATCCGCGCGCTCGTCGCCGTGGCCGAGGCGGGCAGTTTCACGCGCGCCGCTGAACGCCTGCATTTGTCGCAACCCGCGCTGACCGTGCAGATACGCCGCTTGGAGGAAGCCGTCGGCGCGCGGCTTTTCGACCGCAACAGCCGCAACGTCGCGCTGACGCCGACCGGACGCGAACTGCTGCCGCTCCTGCGCAAGTCGTTGCGCGACATGGAGAACGTGCTGCGCGATGCCCGCGCGATGGGCATCGGCGAAAGCGGCACGATCCGCATCGCGTGCCTGCCGACGTTCGCGGCGAGCGTGTTGCCTGAGTTGATCATCGGCATGAAGCGCGAGGTGCCGCGCGTCGCATTTCAGATTCGCGACGTCGTGGCGAGCACCGTGAATGCGCTCGTGCGCAGCGAGGAAGCCGATATCGGGCTGACCGGCGGCGATGTGGCCGATCCGTTGCTTGAAGTGCTGCATGCGGGCGTGGACCGGCTCGTCGCGGTGTGTCCGAAGGCGCATGCGCTCGCGAAGAAACGCCGCATCTCGCTCGACGAGCTCGCGCATTCGCCGCTCGTGCTCACCGCGCCAGGCACGAGCGTGCGCGCGGTCGTCGACGCCGCGCTCAGCGAGACGCGCGAAACGCTCGAGATAGCGTGCGAGCCGACTTACATGATGACCGCCGTCGCGATGGTGCGCGGCGGCCTCGGCGTGACGATCCTGCCGGAAACCGCGCGCGAGGTGCGCGCGGAACCGGGGCTCGTCGCGAAACCGATCGACCATCCGGCGTTCGTGCGGCCGATCGCCATCGTGAAGAAGCGCGGCAGGACGCTGCCGGCAGTGACGGAACGCTTCGTCGAAAGCATGCGCGAGGCGATGACATCGCCCCGCTGATACACAGGCTTACTTTTCCATCGTCGCCATGTCGATCACGAAGCGATACTTCACGTCGCTCTTCAACATGCGCTCGTAAGCCTTGTTGACTTCGTCCATGCGAATCATCTCGATGTCGGACGTGATGCCGTGCTTGCCGCAGAAATCGAGCATTTCCTGCGTTTCCGCGATGCCGCCGATCAGCGAGCCCGCGAGCGAGCGGCGCTTGAAGATCATGTTCATCACCGAAGGCGACGGATGCGGATGCTCCGGCGCGCCGACGAGCGTCATGGTGCCGTCACGCTTGAGCAGCGACATGAACTGATCGAGATCGTGCGACGCGGCGACCGTGTTCAAGATGAAATCGAAGCTGTTCGCGTGCGCGGCCATCTGATCCGGATCTTTCGACACGACGACTTCATGCGCGCCCAGACGCTTCGCATCCTCGATCTTGCCCGGCGACGTGGTGAAGAGCACGACATGCGCGCCCATTGCGGCGGCGATCTTCACGCCCATGTGACCGAGACCGCCGAGACCGACGATGCCCACCTTGTGCCCCTTCTGCACGTTCCAGTGGCGCAGCGGCGAGTACGTGGTGATGCCCGCGCACAGCAACGGTGCAACGGCCGCGAGTTCGAGGTTCTCGGGGATGCTCAGCACGAACGCCTCGTCGACGACGATGTTCGTCGAATAGCCGCCGAAGGTCACGCCGCCCGACTTCTTATCCGGCGAGTTGTAGGTTTGCGTAAAGCTTTCCGGGCTCTCGCAATATTGTTCGAGTCCTTCCTTGCACGCATTGCAGACGCGGCATGAATCGACCATGCAGCCGACGCCCGCCAGTTGCCCGACCTTGAACTTCGACACGTCGGAACCGACTGCCGCGACGCGACCGACGATCTCATGGCCCGGCACGACCGGATAGTTCGTGCCGCCCCATTCGTTGCGCGCCATATGCAGGTCGGAATGACAGACGCCGCAGAACAGAATGTCGATGCGGACATCGTTCGGACCGACATCGCGGCGTTGAATTTCGAGCGGACCGAGCGGCTTGTCGGCTGCGGATGCTGCATAGGAATACGCTTTCAGCATGGTTTGCTTCCCTCTTTGATTTGCATCTGTGAACAGGACCGGCGCTTGCTCCTGCCGGAGAAGCGCGGCTATTGAATCAGACGTGCTGGATGGTTTTTGTGTGCGGCAGCGAACGTTCGCCATCATGCTCCGCCACGCGTTGCGAGCGACTTGCCGATCGCGCCGGTAGTTAGGCGGAGACGCGCAACGTCAGTACTGTATGCCTATCGGGGATTATCTGCCGAAACGACCGCGCGCCAGGCGCGTCGCCGGAGAATTTGACAATCGGCGCCGTGAGGATCGACCTCGCGGCGGAAGCATTTCGAGAGACCAGATCGATGAAAGCGAAAGCCATTACGGCCAGCATCGGCATGCCGGGCGGCGCGGTCAGCGCCGAGTTTCATATCGATACGGGGCGGCTCAGGATCTTCGAGCGCGGCATGCTGCGCGTCGAATTGTTTCCGCCGCAATCGTGGTTCACGGTGGCGTCGGTGGCGGGAAACAGCCGCTGGGGCACGCGGCCGCTGGAAGCGGATATGCGTCTCGTCGTCGAGAGCTTTATCCTGCAGCGCTTCGGCATGAAGGCGTATCGGGGCGAGACTTCCAGCGCGCAACGCGTATTCGATTCGCGATCCGAATCTTTAGCGGATCATCTCTGACTGCGCGCGGGCGGCTGATAGCCCGGAACCTGATGCAGCGCGCAATCGCACGCTGCGGAGAGCGCCGCCAGCCGCTCGATGTTCTCGCGCAAGTCGGCCTGCGTGCGCGCAATCGTTTCACGCAGCGCTTCGACCCGCGGCATGATCTGTTCCGCGATCACGCTGCTTTCTTCTTTCTTCCCGAGCCACGCTTCGGCGTCTTCGCGCGCTTCGCGCAGTTCCATCACCGAGACTTCGGTCTGTGCCTGAAGACGCGCATAGGTCTGCGCGAGTTCGCCGAGCCCCATCGATTCCATGCGCTCGACGAAATGGCGCGTCGAATGCATTGCGAGTTCACCGGCGTCGTAAGCCATGAACTGGGCATCGTCGATTGAAAGCGAGATGCGGCCTTCGGGCGTGGCGAATTCGAGCTTGATCGGCATGATGCGTGGATGTCCGTAATCGAAGAAGTGACCGGATTCTAGAAAGCCGCGCATGAAGCGACATTCAGAACAAGATGAAAGCCATATCGCGCGCGTGAAAAGGAGCATTAACGTCATTGCGATTCGTTCGAGCGCGCGAAACGATGCACGGCGATTAATTCGAATTGCGCCACATTTGGCGCGATGGAAATTTATCGACAGTTGCAAAACCCGCCCTCGACGCCGTGCGATTTTCAACTTGAAAAGATGCATTTCTTAAACCAACAATGGATCCATCTTTCGCGCTGGCCACTCCACTTCGCCAACCGAGATCTGACGCGCCCCATGGATGAGAAAGACGAAATACGCAAATCCGAAGAGTTGCGCAGCTTTCTGTTTCTGACCGTCGTCATGGTTCCCGTGCTCACGGTCATGATCATCGCCACTTACGGATTCGCGGTCTGGTTCTATCAGATGCTGATCGGCGGACCGCCACATCATTAACGAGCGTCGCGACTATTTGAATTAAATGGAGCTCAAACCCGTCGATATCAACGATCGTTACGCCGACAAGACCGACGAGTCTTGCGAGTTTCACATAGCCGGCGTCGTTGTATTCGGCCATATAGAAGCGCTGCAACGAATTACGCGCGCGCTCGCGGCTTTGCCTGGCGCGCAAGTTCACGGATCGAGCGCCGACGGCAAGATCGTTCTCACGCTCGAAAGCGATCGCTCCGCTTGCGTCGCCGAACAATTGCAGGCGGTGCAATCCATTCCCGATGTCATCAGCACCGCGCTCGTCTATCAGCATCACGAAGCCGCCGATCCGCTCACCGAGGACATCGACGATGAAACTGACTCGTCGCGCGTTCATTAAGCAGACGGCCGCCACCACGGCGGCCGCATCCGCGGGCATCACGCTGCCCGACATGCACGCCGTCGCGCAGAGCGACGACATCGCCTGGTCGAAAGCGCCCTGCCGCTTCTGCGGAACGGGATGCGGCGTGCTCGTCGGCGTGAAGGGCAATCAGGTCGTCGCGACACAGGCCGACCCGCAGGCGGAAGTCAACCGCGGACTCAACTGCGTGAAGGGCTACTTCCTCTCGAAGATCATGTACGGCCAGGACCGTCTGACGACGCCGCTCATGCGGATGAAAGACGGCAAATACGACAAGAACGGCGAATTCCTGCCCGTGTCGTGGGATGTCGCGTTCAACGTGATGGCCGAGCAGTTCAAGCGCGTGCTGAAGGAGAAAGGGCCGACGGCCGTCGGCATGTTCGGTTCGGGGCAATGGACCGTCTGGGAAGGCTACGCAGGCGTCAAGCTGATGAAGGCGGGATTTCGCAGCAACAATATCGATCCGAACGCGCGGCATTGCATGGCATCGGCCGTGACGGGCTTCATGCGGACCTTCGGCATGGACGAGCCGATGGGCTGCTACGACGACATCGAAGCCACCGACGCCTTCGTGCTGTGGGGCTCCAATATGGCCGAGATGCATCCGGTGCTGTGGTCGCGCGTGACGGCGCGGCGGCTTTCGAATCAGGACGTGCGCGTCGTCACGCTGTCGACGTTCGAGCATCGTTCGTTCGATCTCGCCGATCAAACCATCGTCTTCACGCCGCAATCCGATCTCGCGATCATGAATTACATCGCGAACTACATCATCAAGAACGGCAAGGTGAACCGCGATTTCGTCGACAAGCACACGAACTTCAAGAAGGGCAACGCGGACATCGGTTACGGGCTGCGGCCCGACCATCCGCTGCAAAAGGCGGCGAAGAACGCGGGCGATCCGAACGGCTCGCAGCCGATCACCTTCGACGAATTCGCGCAGTTCGTCTCGCGCTACGACGCTGCCTACGTGACGAAAATTTCCGGCGTGCCGAAGAACAAGCTCGACCAGCTCGCGCAGTTGTACGCGGACCCGAAGACGAAAGTCGTGTCCTTCTGGACGATGGGCTTCAATCAGCACACGCGCGGAACCTGGGCCAACAACATGGTCTACAACCTGCATCTGCTGACGGGAAAAATATCGACGCCGGGCAACAGCCCGTTCTCGCTGACGGGCCAGCCGTCCGCGTGCGGCACGGCGCGCGAAGTCGGCACGTTTTCGCATCGGCTGCCCGCCGATATGGTCGTGACCAACCCGAAGCATCGCGAGGAAGCGGAGCATATCTGGAAGCTGCCCGCGGGCACCATCCCTGACAAGCCGGGCTTTCATGCCGTGCTGCAAAACCGCATGCTCAAGGACGGCAAGATCAACGCTTATTGGGTGATGGTCAACAACAACATGCAGGCTGCCGCGAATATCAACAACGAAGCGCTGCCGGGGTATCGCAAGGATTCGAATTTCGTCGTCGTGTCGGATGTGTATCCGACGGTCACGGCCGTCGCCGCCGATCTGATCCTGCCATCCGCGATGTGGGTCGAGAAGGAAGGCGCCTACGGCAACGCGGAACGGCGCACGCAGTTCTGGCATCAGCTCGTACAGGCGCCAGGCGGCGCGCATTCGGATCTCTGGCAGATCGTGGAATTCTCCAAGCGCTTCAAGGTCGAGGAAGTCTGGCCCGCCGAACTGCTCGCGAAAAAGCCCGAATACAAGGGCAAGACGCTCTACGACATCCTGTATCGCAACGGCCAGGTCGACAAGTTTCCCGCTTCGCAAGTCGATCCGAAATATCGCAACAACGAGGCTGCGGCGTTCGGCTTCTATATCCAGAAAGGTTTGTTCGAGGAATACGCGAGCTTCGGACGCGGCCACGGCCACGATCTCGCGCCGTTCGACATGTATCACCAGGCGCGCGGCATCCGCTGGCCGGTCGTCGATGGCAAGGAAACGCGCTGGCGTTACAAGGAAGGCTCCGATCCGTATGTGAAGGCCGGCGCCGACTGGCAGTTCTACGGCAATCCGGACGGCCGCGCGGTGATCTACGCGCTGCCTTACGAGCCGCCCGCCGAATCGCCGGACAAGGACTATCCGTTCTGGCTCGCGACGGGCCGCGTGCTGGAGCACTGGCATTCGGGATCGATGACGCGCCGCGTGCCCGAGCTGTATCGCGCGTTTCCGAACGCGGTGTGCTTCATGCATCCCGACGACGCGAAAGCGCTTGGCCTGCGACGCGGCGTCGAGGTGCGCGTGATATCGCGGCGCGGCGAGATGCGTACGCGCGTCGAGACGCGCGGCCGCGACAAGCCGCCGCGCGGGCTCGTCTTCGTGCCGTGGTTCGATTCAAGCCAGCTCATCAACAAGGTGACGCTCGACGCCACCGATCCGATCTCGTTTCAGACCGACTACAAGAAGTGCGCGGTCAAGATCGTGCGGGTCTAGGGTCCGGGAGCCGACGCCATGCGTACGTTGACAGCCATCGTCATTGCATCGCTTCTTGCGCTGGCCGTGCTCGCGATCGCGCAGCCCACGGTGCCCAGTCTGCCGTTCCACGATTCGCTGCGCGGCACGGCGCCGCTCGATGAGGAACCGAAAGCCCCGCTCATCGCGCCGACCGAAAACAAGGACGTGATACGCGGACTCAACTACGCACAGCAGCCGCCGACGATCCCGCACAAGATCGACAACTATCAGCTCGACAAGAACGCCAACCGCTGTCTCGGGTGTCACGCGCGCAGCCGCGCCGAGGAAAGCGGCGCGGTGCCGGTGGCGGTGTCGCATTACATGGATCGCGAGGGCGCCGTGTCCGGGCATCTGTCGCCGCGACGCTACTTCTGCACGCAATGCCACGTCCCGCAGGCCGATACGAAACCGCTCGTCGGCAATACGTTCGTCGCCGTCGAAGACGTCAGGCAGCAGCCGGACAAAACCAAGAAGCGATAGACGATAAACAAGCGACCATCATGTGGGCACTGATCAAGCGCTACTGGATCACCATTCGCCGGCCGAGCCTCTATTACAGCCTCGGCTTTCTGACGCTGGGCGGCTTCGTCGCCGGCGTGGTGTTCTGGGGCGCCTTCAACACGGCGATGGAGCTGACCAACACCGAAGTCTTCTGCACCGGCTGTCACGAGATGCGCGACAACACCTACGCCGAACTGAAGAACACGATCCACTTCAGCAACCGCACGGGCGTGCACGCGAAGTGCTCGGACTGCCATGTTCCCCACAACTGGACCGACAAGATCGCCCGAAAGATGCAGGCGTCGAAGGAAGTGTGGGCGAAGATTTTCGGCGCGGTGAACACGCGCGAAAAGTTCCTCGACAAGCGGCTCGAACTGGCCGAGCACGAATGGGCGCGCTTCAAGGCGAACGACTCGCTCGAATGCCGCAATTGCCACTCGTTCCAGTACATGGACTTCACGCGGCAAAGCCCGCGCGCGCAGCAGGCGCATCAGCGCTTTCTGGAGACGGGCGAGAAGACGTGCATCGATTGCCACAAGGGCATCGCGCATGAACTGCCGAACATGGCGAAGGCGCAGGAAATCGACGACAGAAAGAAGCAGTAAACAACGCCAAGAGAGGAAACATTCATGCTCAGCGCCCGGCAACTCGACGTGATGCGCGGCAGCCGCACGATCGTCGCCGGCGTGAATCTGTGCGTCGATGGCGGCGCGGCGTTGCTCATCCACGGCGCGAACGGCAGCGGCAAGAGCTCGTTGATCGCCGCGCTCGCGGGTCTGTTGCCGCCCGCCGCGGGGAAGGTGTCGTGGCGCGGCGTGAACGTGCGCGACGATCCGGCGCGCTTCAGACGCGACCTCGCGTATCTCGGCCACGCCGACGGCTTCAACGGCGAACTGACGGTCGCGGAAAACCTGCGCTTCGCGGCGTTGCTCGGCGCGAACGCCTTGCGCGCGAACGAGCGCGACGTGCTCGAGCGCGCCGGTTTGCGGCCGCTGATGCACGCGCGCCTGAACCGGCTGTCGGAAGGTCAGCGGCGGCGCGTGGCGCTCGCGCGGCTCGTGCTCGCGGCCAAGCCGCTGTGGCTGCTCGACGAACCCACCGAAGCCGTCGATGACGCGGGCGCGCTCTGGTTCGCCGCATGCATCGACGATCATCTGCGCGAAGGCGGCGCGCTCGTCGCGACGACGCATCGCCCGCTTGCCGTCGATGCCGCGCGCGCACGTCATCTGCATCTCGAACGGAGCGCGGCATGATCGCGCTGACGCTTCGGGTGATCCGGCGCGAGCTGCTCTTGAACTGGCGCTCGCGCACCGTGACGCTTTCCGTGCTGCTCTTCTTCGTGCTGGCGTCGAGTCTGTTTCCGCTCGGCGTCGGTCCCGATCCGAAGCTGCTGCACGCAATCGCGCCGGGCGTGCTGTGGGTCACGGCGCTGTTCGCGGCGCTGCTTTCGGCTGGCCAGCTCTTCAGCAACGATTTCGCGAGTGGCGCGCTCGAACAGATGCTGCTTTCGCCGCAGCCGCTCGCGGGCATCGTGCTCGGCAAGATCGCCGCGCACTGGATCACGACCGGTCTCGCGCTCGTCGTGCTCGCGCCCGTCGTCGCGCTCGAATACGGGCTCGATGCGCGCACGATCCTCATGCTGATGGCGTCGCTCCTGATCGGCACGCCGCTGCTTTCGCTGATCGGTTCGATGGGCGCGGCGCTCATGCTCGGCGTGCGCGGCGGCAGCGTCGTGCTCGCATTGCTGATTCTGCCGCTCTACGTGCCGGTGCTCGTATTCGGCGTCGGCGCGGCCGATCCCGCCGCGAGCGCCGCATGGGCGAACGCGAATTTCTCGCTGCTCGCGGCGGCGTTGTGCATCGCGCTATGGCTGTGTCCGTTCGCGAGCGCGGCGGCCCTGCGCATATCGATGGAATAGCGCCTATGAACTGGTTCCGCTACGCGTCCGCCCGCAACTTCGAACGCTTCGCCGCGCGCGCGACGCCGTGGTTCGCGTTCGCGTCGGTCGTGTTCATCGCGATGGGACTCGTGATCGGCCTCGGCGTCGCGCCCGCCGATGCGCTGCAACGCGACATCTACCGCATCATGTTCGTGCATGTGCCCGCCGCGTGGATGTCGATGCTCATCTACCTCGTGATGGCCGCGTACAGCGCGCTGCATCTCGCGATGAACGCGCGCCTTTCCGCGATGATGGCCCGCGCGCTCGCCCCGACCGGCGCGTCGTTCACGGCGATCGCGCTGATTTCGGGCGCGTTGTGGGGCAAGCCGACGTGGGGCACATGGTGGGTCTGGGACGCGCGGCTCACGTCGGAGTTGATCCTGTTCTTCCTGTACGTCGGCTATCTCGCGCTGCACGCGGCCATCGACGGCACCCGCCGCGCCGATCGCGCGTGCTCGGTGCTCGCGCTGATCGGCGTCGTGAATGTCCCGATCATCTATTTTTCCGTGCAATGGTGGTACACGCTGCATCAAGGACCGTCGCTCGGATTCGGCAGCGGCGTCGCGATGGAGACGTCGATGGCTTGGGGCATCGTCCTGATGACGGCGGGATTCTGGTCGTATGCGATCGCCGTGGCGTTGGCGCGCGCGCGTCATCCTGCGCGCGGCCGAACGCGTGCGCGCGAGCGACGAGCGTCCGTCGCGAATCGAGGAGCGTGCCGCATGAACACGCTCGCATCCGTCCCGACGATGCTCGCCGCAAATCCGCTGCTTTGCGCCGCGTTCGCGATCACTTTTCTGCTGATGGGCGCGGAAGCGTGGCTCGTCCACCGCGCGCTGCGTCGATGAAAGCGCGCCATCGCCGCTTCGCGTTCATCGCGCTCGGCCTCGCGAGCGCCGCGCTCGCGTGCGCGTTCGTCCTCAACGCGTTCCGCGCCAACGTGATGTTCTTCGTCAGCCCGAGCGAGATCGCGTCGCACGAGGAAACGCGCACGCAGCGCTTCCGGCTCGGCGGACTCGTCGAACGCGGATCGCTCTTGAAGCACGCCGACAGCCGCACGGTGAGCTTCGTCGTCACGGACGGGCGCGCGTCGATTCCTGTCGTCTACACGGGCGCGCTGCCCGATCTCTTTCGCGAAGGCAGCGGCGTCGTCGCGCAAGGCACGCTCGGCGCCGACGGACGTTTTCACGCCGACGAAGTCCTGGCCAAGCACGACGAAAAGTACACGCCGCCGCCACTCGAACGCGCGCTGCGTGAAGCGCGCGCATCGGCGGACGGGAACGCGGGAGCGCGCCGATGATCCCCGAGATCGGCCATTTCGCGCTCATCCTCGCGATGCTGCTCGCGCTCGTCGCGGGCATCGTGCCGATGCTCGGCGCGCGACTTGCCATCGAAGGATGGATGCGCGTCGCCGCGCCCGCCGCGTGCGGGCAATTCAGCTTCGTCGCGATCGCGTCCGGCTGTCTCGCGGCGTCGTTTCTCGACGACGATTTTTCCGTGATCTACGTCGTCGGCAATTCGAACTCGGCGCTGCCGGCCATTTATCGGTTCACCGCGGTCTGGGGCGGTCACGAAGGCTCGCTGCTGCTGTGGGCGCTGCTGCTCACGCTCTGGATGAGCGCGGTCGTGTGCTTCGGCAAGCGCCTGCCGTTGCCGTTCGCGGCGCGCGTGCTCGGCGTGATGAGCGGGATCGACGCGGGCTTTCTGCTTTTCATGCTGCTGACGTCGAATCCGTTCACGCGCATCATGCCGCCCGCGATGAACGGCCGCGATCTCAATCCGCTGTTGCAGGATCCCGGCATGGTGATTCATCCGCCGCTGCTGTACATGGGCTATGTCGGCTTTTCGGTGGCGTTCGCGTTCGCCATCGCCGCGCTGCTCGATGGCAAGCTCGACGCCGCCTGGGCGCGCGCCTCGCGCGCGTGGACGCTCGCCGCGTGGATGTTCCTGACGCTCGGCATCATGCTCGGCAGCGCGTGGGCGTACTACGAACTCGGCTGGGGCGGATGGTGGTTCTGGGATCCGGTCGAAAACGCGTCGTTCATGCCGTGGCTCGTCGGCACCGCGCTGATCCATTCGCTCGCCTCGACCGCCAAGCGCGGCGCGTTCCGCGCGTGGAGCGCGCTGCTCGCGATCTGCGCGTTCTCGCTCTCGTTGCTCGGCACGTTTCTCGTGCGCTCGGGCGTCGTGACATCGGTGCACGGCTTCGCGTCCGATCCGGCGCGCGGCGTGTTCATCCTCGCGCTGCTCGCGCTGTTTTCGGGCGGCGGTCTCGCGCTGTTCGCGTGGCGCGCGCCGCGAGCCGTGTCGGCGGTCGGTTTCGAGCCCGTATCCCGCGAGGCGTTGCTGCTGTCGAACAATCTGCTGATGCTCGTCGCCGCTGCATCGGTGATGCTCGGCACGCTCTATCCGATGGTCCTCGACGCGCTCGATCTCGACAAGATTTCCGTCGGCGCGCCGTACTTCGACAGCGTGTTCGTCCCGCTGATGACACCCGCGATCTTTCTGATGGGCGTCGGGCCGCTCGCGCGCTGGAAGGCCGCGCGTCTGCCGCAGCTTGCCGTGCGGCTGCGCTGGGCCGCGCTCGTGAGCGTGGCGAGCGCGTTCGTGCCCGGCGTGTCGCGTCCGTTCGTGAGCCTCGGCTTGCTGCTCGCCGCGTGGACGTTCGCGACGATCGCGACGAGCGTGATCGAGCGCATCATCAAGGGACGGCAGCGCGTGCGGCTCGCGACCGTCGGCATGTGGCTCGCACACGCGGGCGTCGGCGTGTTCGTCGTCGGCGTGACGATGGTGAAGGGCTTTCCCGTCGAACGCGACGCGCGGCTCGCGCCCGGCGAGAGCGTCGATGCGGGCGGATATCGCTTCCGGCTCGGCGACGTGCGCGCGATCGACGGACCGAACTATCGCGCGACGCGTGCGACGATCGCGGTGACGCGCGACGGCAAAGCTATCGCGACACTGCATCCGGAGAAACGCGAATTCCTCGTCTCCAACACGCCGACGACCGAAGCCGCCATCGATCGCGGCGTGCTGCGCGATCTGTACGTCGCGCTCGATCAGCCGGCGGGCGGCGGCGCGTGGACCGTGCGCATCCAGATCAAGCCGTTCGTGCGCTGGATCTGGGGCGGCTGCGTGTTGATGGCGCTCGGCGGCCTGCTCGCGGCGGCGGATCGGCGTTACGCAAAGCTGCGCGCGCCGCAGCGAGCCGCCGCCGTTGCGATTGCCGTGGAACCGCCGCGAAGCATCGGCGAGACAGGACGATGAAGCGCTTTCTGATTCCGCTCGCCGTGTTCGGTCTGCTCGTCGCGGTGCTCGCGGCCGGTTTGCGCCACGATCCGCGTCGCCTGCCTTCCGCGCTCATCGGCAAACCCGCGCCGGAGTTCGATCTGCCGCGTCTCGATGCCGCGAACCGGACGATGTCGTCGCACGCGCTGCGCGGACAGGTGTGGATTCTGAACGTGTGGGCGTCGTGGTGCGAAGCGTGCCGCGATGAGCATGCCGTCCTGATGGATTTCGCGGCGAGCGGCGCGGCGCCGGTGTACGGCCTGAACTACCGCGACGAACGCGCGCCCGCGCTGCAATGGCTCGAGACGGCGGGCAATCCGTACGTGACGTCGTTCGTCGATCGCGACGGGCGCACCGGCATCGACTATGGCGTGTACGGCGTGCCGGAGACGTTCGTGATCGATCGCGCGGGCGTCGTGCGCTATCGGCAGGCGGGACCGCTCACGCACGCGTCGATCGATGGCGTGATTGGTCCGCTCGTCGCCAAGCTGCAAAAGGAGAACGCGCGTGATTAGGCGGCTCGCGTGGATGATCGCTGCGTGCATCGGGTGCGCTCAGGCGCAGCAATCGCCCGATGACGAACGCGCGCGCCATCTCGCGGAGCATTTCCGCTGCGTCGTGTGCCAGAACCAGAGCCTCGCCGATTCGACCGCCGATCTCGCCGCCGATCTGCGCGCGCGCATTCGCGAGCAAGTCGGGCAAGGCGCGAGCGACGAGCAGATTCAGGCGTACATGGTGCGCCGATACGGCGACTTCGTGCTGTATCGGCCGCCCGTGAAGCCCGTCACGTGGGCGCTGTGGTTCGGGCCGTTCGCCGTGCTCGCGGCGGGCGCGGTTGCGATGGCGCTGCATATCCGGCGCGCGCATCAGACCCGAAGAAAAAGGAGCATGAGCCGATGATCCCGTTCTGGCTGATCGTTGCCGCGATGCTCTTCGCCGCGCTCGCATGCGTCGTGCCGCCGCTGTTGCGCGCGCGCGTCGCGAATCAGCGAACGACGCACGCCGCGCTCGCCGGCTTGCTGATCGCGCTCGTGCCGGCGTCCGCGCTGACGCTTTACATGCGTGTCGGCGATCCGGCGGCGCTCGCGATTCAAGCGGCGGCGGGTTCATCGGTGAGCGAACACGCGGACACGCCCCGGTCGATGGAAGCGGCCGTCAGTCTTCTGGCCGCGCGGTTGCGGCGCAATCCCGACGACGCCCAAGGCTGGACGATGCTCGCGCGTTCGTACATGGTGCTGACGCGCGCCGACGATGCCGCGCAGGCGTATCGGCGGGCGGTTGCGCTGAATCCGCGCGATGCCGAATTGCTTGCCGATTACGCCGATGCCATCGCGAGCGCGAACGGCGGCGATCTCAACGACGCGGCGCTGAAGGTCATCCACTCGGCGCTCGCGCTCGACGCGACGCAGCCGAAGGCGCTGGCGCTGGCTGCATCAGCGGCATTCGACCGGCGCGAATACACGCAAGCCATCGGATACTGGGAGCGTTTGAGGCAGGTGCCGGATCTCGCGCCGCAGGTCGCGCAGCAGGCGCAGAAGAATATCGACGAAGTGCGGGCGATCGCGGACGGCACCGGTTCGGCGTCGATCGAAGTCCGCGTGCAGTTGAGCCCTGAGTTCGCGTCGCGCGTCCGTCCAACGGATACGGTCTTCGTCTACGCGCTCGCCGACGATGGCTCACGCATGCCGATCGCGGTCCAGCGCCTGAGCGCGAACCAGCTTCCTGCGACGGTTTATCTCAACGATTCAATGTCGATGACGCCGAACCGCCGCCTCTCGGATTTCGAGCGCATCGACATCGCTGCGCGCGTGTCGGCGTCCGGGAAAGCGCGGCCATCGCCCGGCGATCTGAGCGGATCGAGCGGACGGGTATCGACGAAAGATGCGGGCGTGATTGAAGTGACGATCGGCGAAATCGTGCGCTGAAGTCGCGATTCAGCGCGCTTTGGCGACGGACGGTTGAATCGACTTGGCGTTGTCGGCGATTTCGAGGCCCCAATCGCCTTGCTCGTACCAGTCTTCGCCAAGCAACTCGGCCGGATGCTGCGTCCGGCTCGAACCGTTTCCGCAACGCATGGCGTCCGTCGCGCAATAGTGATCGCAGCCCCAGCAATTGCGCTCGGGATGCTTTGGGTTCAGGGGAAAGCGCTTCGACATCGTGCGGTACTCCGTGGATTGCGGCGTGCGAGCCAATCGGCATCAAGCCTAAGATCGGCCCCGTTCCGAGCCAATAGGAACGGGACGATCGGTCACGGCTCGCAGCGAAACACGATGTTTCCGCTTCTCAGCACGCCGCCGGGGACGATTTCGTCGCGCCCGTCAACAGGAGTTCGATCAGATCGCGCACGTTGCGGATCGCTGCGCCGAACGGCAGTTTTTCGCGCCCGCGGAAGAACAGTCCATTGCCGACGTCGCCCCGCAATGCCGCGGCAAGCCGCGTATCGATGCAGAAATGCCCGAATTTCTCGATGCCATCGCGCAAGCCGCACGCGCTCAGGCATTCGAGCGCCGACGGACACGTCTGTTTGCGCGCGCCGATTTTCGTTCGAATGCGTTCTTCGTTACGCAGATAGCGCATGAGCCACGGCGTCTTGACGGCGCGCGCGGGCAGGCCGGTCACGCTGATGAACTCGACGATATCTTCGGGCTCCGCCTCGACCAGCACGCGCTTGAACTCCGGATGCGCGTCGCCCTCCTCGGTGACGGCGAACGGCGTGCCGACCTGCACGCCGTTGGCGCCGGCCGTGAGCCACTTGCGCACGGCTTCATGGCTGTTGATGCCGCCCGCGACGATCACCGGCACGTCTTCGCGCTTGAGTCCGAGCGCCGCAAACGATGCATCGAGTTCCTTCAGAACGCGCTCGAAGCCGAAGCGCTCGTCGTTCATATCGGCGACGTCCGCGACGCCGAGATGGCCACCCGCGTGTCCGGGATGCTCGATCACGATGGCGTCGGGCAAGCGGCCTTTCTTCATCCATTTCTTGAGGACGAGCGTGACGCCGCGGCTATCGGAGAGAATCGGAATGAGCGCGATATCGCAACCTTGCGTGAGATCGGGCAAGTCGAGCGGCAGGCCCGCGCCCATCACGATGGCATCGGCGCCCTCTTCGCACGCCACGCGCACGTAATCGGCGTGCGCGCTCACGGCTTTCATCACGTTCACGGCGATCATGCCGCGTCCTTGCGACAACTCGCGCGCCGACTTGATCTCGCGCGCGAGCGCGATGAGGTTGGCGCGCTCGAGCGTCGGCCGCGAGTGGTCTTCGCGGCACATGGCGAGCAAGTCTTCGTGATGATGACGCAAGTCGATGCTCGCGATGGTGCCGACCGCGCCTTCTCGCGCGACGCTGCCCGCGAGCCGATGCGCGGAAATGCCGACGCCCATGCCGCCCTGCACGATCGGCAGCAGATTGCGGCCGCGAATCGTGAGCGGCGCGAAAGAATGATCGTGAGAGGTCATGGGCAAATCAGTTTGATGTGAATTCATGGTGTACAGCTTGATGTGATCCGAGCTTCGATGCAGCGCGACGACCGTTCAAACGGCTTCCGTTGCCTGCACCGCATCGTGCCCGACCGCGTATATCGCGACCTGCACGCGGCTCGTGAGATTGAGCTTGCGCAAAATGTTGCGCACGTGGATCTTCACCGTGCTTTCCGCGAGCATCAGCGAGCGCGCGATTTCCTTGTTGCTTGCACCGTGCGACAGTTCGCGCATGATGTCGCGCTCGCGCGTAGTGAGTGGATCGGCGGCGACCGCTGGAGCGGGAACCGGCGCTGCCTTCGGTGCACGCATGCTTGCGATGAGCTTCGCCGTCATGTCGTCCGCGATGACGGGCTGGCCCCCCGCCGCCTTGCGGATCGCGCTTGCGAGCGTCTCCGTTTCGATGCTCTTGAGCAGATAGCCGCACGCGCCATCGCGCAATGCCAATGAAAGTTCGTCGAGATCTTCGGATACGGTCAGCATGACGACCGCCGTTTCCGGTACGTCCTGCACGAGCAACTTGAGCGTTTCGAGGCCGGATAGTCCGGGCATGTTGAGATCGAGCAAAATCACGTCCGGGCGAAATTGCTTGGCGCGCTTGAGACCTTCGAGCCCGTCGGACGCTTCGCCGACGACTTCGAAGTCTGACTGCCGTTGCAGGAGCGCGTGAACGCCTGAGCGAAATAACGCGTGGTCGTCGATCAACAGAATGCGGATGGTCATGACACAACTCGAAGCAGCTCTCGAAGCGAGCGCGCGTGACCATATTCAGACAGCCTGACGCGCCGGGGCGGGCAAGACGAGTTCGACGCGCGCCCCGCATGCTGGCGCTCCGGTCAGCCGCAGAATTGCGCCGAGCCTTTGCGCGCGCTCGCGCATGATATGAAAGCCGACATGCGTCTCGCCAAGGACGGCCATCTCCTTTGGATCGTAGCCCTGACCATCATCTTCGACAAGGAGGCTAAAGTCACGACCATTGACGATCGTCACGAAAACGCGCTGAGCTTCCGCGTGTTTGCGAATGTTCGACAGCGCCTCCTGCAAAATGAAAAGCACTTGCAACTGCTGATCCGGCGGCAAAGGCAAGCCGCCTTCCTCCCGATAGTCGAGCGATGGCGAGATACCCATCTGCATGCCAAAGCGTTCGACGGATTCGTTTACCGCCCGCCTCAGATCGCCGGTACCGAGCCTGGTGCGAAAATTCATCAAGAGTTCGCGCACGTCGTCGTAGCTTTCCGCCAATCCGCTCGTAAGCATAGGCACGATTTCGCGGATTTCGTCCATGCGTTCTTCGCGCGTGGCCGCATCCAGAAGATGTACCTGCATCTTCATGAAGTTCAGGCTTTGCGCGATGCTGTCATGCAAGCCCTGCGCAACGAGATTTCGCTCCTCCGACACCGCAAGCTGCCGCGCCAATGCCGCGAGCCGTCGGTTCTTGAGCGCTGTGCCGAAGTGCGTGCCGAGTGTTTCGAGCAAGTGCGCTTCGGTTGCGGGAATAGTCCGCTCGCCGCCGAAGTGCAGCGAGAACGCGCCGAGCTTCTCGCCTTGCGAAACGATGCTGAACGCCGCGACGCTCGCGAAACCCGCGCGTTGGCATGAACGCTGCGCGCATGCGCAGGCGTCTGCGGCGAAGCAACTTTCGTCCTGAAGCAGCGCGGCCGGCAATCCTTCCGAGCCGATCAGACGCACTTGACCATCTTCGGTGAAGAGACGAACCGCCGCGCCGTCGGCGTCGAATTGACGCATGAGGCGTGCAAGAAAGCCTCGGCACAGCGCGTCGACGTCATTCGGCTGATTCACGAACGCCGCCATTTCATAAAGGGCCGTCAGTTCGCGGTTCTGCGCGGCCAGCTCGGCGGTCTTCGCTTCGACCCGGCCCGCAAGGTCGCGATAGAGCGTCTGCAATTCCGCGGCCATGCGATTGAAGCCCGCGGCAAGATGTCCGAACTCGTCCTGCGTTTCGACGGGCAGACGCGCATCGAACTCGCGTGCCTCGATGCGCGCAAGCCCGTCCTGCAAGCGCTGAACGGGCACGACGATCCACAAGAAGAGCAAATAGACGATCGCCGCGGTGCCGATACACGCCATCGCCGCAAGCGCCATCTGCGACGTGCGCAGCCACGCGGTCTTGCGTGCGTTCTCCCGCTCGATCAAGCCGACGAGGTCGTCGGCGCCAGTGACGAAAGTGCGCAATTGCAGCAGATAGCGCGCCACCGCCTGTGGGTCTGCGCTCGCCATGCCCTCGCGAACATCGGGTTCGAGTCGCGAATGCCACGCGTTCGCGACGTGATCGAACTGTCGGCGCACATCGACATCGTCTGGAAGGAAGAGCGGGCGCGCTGGATCGCCTTTACGCAGGCGGTCGAGCGTTGCGTTCATCTGCTCGATCTGCAGTTGCAGCAACGGCGATGGCGCCTTTTCACCCTTCAATAGCGCAATTGCGACTGCGTTCGCGCGCATGCGCAGGCTGCCTGCGTCGTTGATCGCGGCGCCTGCACCCTGCAGTTGCCATGAGAGCCAGAGTGTCCCGCCGATCATCGCGAGCACGAGAACCAGCGACACCATCGACAGCGTGACGATGCGTGTGGTTAGACGTTCGCGAAACGACGACAGGAACATGCTTCTCGATCAAGGGAATCAGCGGCTGCGGACCAATTGCCAGGCCCGCCCAAGATAGCCGAGCGAAGCGAAGCCGCTCCACACATGCACGAGACGCGTGAACGGGAATATCACGAAGAGACTCATGCCCATGAACAAATGTATACGGAAGAGCAGCGGCGCATCTGCGACATAGTGCGCGGCATCGGCTCTGAACGTGAAGATGTGCTGGGCCCAGGTCATGAGCCGCACCATCATCGAGCCGTCCATGTGACCGGCCGATACGCCAATCGTCGATAGACCCAGGAGCAGCGTGATCAAGATCCACAGCAACAACACGCGGTCGCCGACTTTCGTCACGGCGGACAGGCGCGCGCTCGTCAAGCGTCGATGCAGCAGGATCAGCAAGCCTGCGAGGCATAACGTGCCCATTACACCCCCAGCGATCATTGCGAATACCTGCTTGACGCTATGCTCGACGCCGAGCGCGTCCCATACGGCGACCGGCGTGAGCAGGCCGACGACATGCCCGAAGAACAGCCCGAGAATCCCGACGTGAAACAAGATGTTGCCAAGTCTGAGATTGCCGCGATCGACGAGTTGGGTGCTATCCGCCTTCCACGAATATTGCTCGCGTTCGAAACGCACGAAGCTGCCGAAGAGAAAGATGCTGGCGGCGATATACGGATAGATACCGAAAACGAAGGAGTTGAGCATGTTCATCGTGCGTCCTTTGCGGCAAGAGCGGCCGCGCCGGCAGTCATTGCGCCGCGCGGATGAAAGCGAATGGTCTGCGTATCCTGGCGCATGTGCGGTGCGAGCAGAGGCTCGACCCCGTCCGCGCCCGGACCGAAGGTTTCGAGCATTTCGTCCATGTCGCGCACGGGCGGCTGCGTGAGCGGACGCGGGTCGACCGTCGCGAGCTCGCGCAACACCGCGAAAACCGTCGGATACGGGCTCTCATTGCGCGCGAGACGTTCACCGATGGCATCGAGCACATGAATGGCGTCATTGAGCAGCGACTGCGCGCGGGCCGGCTCGATCGCGCCCAGCGCTTCGAGAAAAAGCGGCACGTAGTCGGGCAGTTCGTTCGATTCGATATCGAGGCCGAGACCGCGATACTCGTCGAGCAGATCGACCATCGCCTGACCGCGATCGCGGCTTTCGCCATGAACGTGTTCGAACAGATGCAGCGAATGCGACGGATTGCGGTCGAACGTGGCCACGTATGTAAGTTGCACTTCGATCAGCGGACGCTTCAGCGACGCGATGAGCGGTGCAAGGCGCGTTTGGGCCTGCGGCCAGTCGTGCAACGCGGCTTCGATTTCTGGCAGCGCGTCAAGAAGCGCGGGCTCGGGATAATCGAGCAGCGCGGAAAGTATGGAATAGAGCGACATAAGTGATCCTCGGTCAGCCTTCCTGCAGTGCCTTCTTGCGCGACTTCGGCAACGCCGCGTAACTTACTTCGCCGTGCGTTCGCGATCCGAAAAGCGATCCGTCCGATACCCCCGATGATCCGCAATTGCCGAACGAGAAGCCGCAACTGCCCTTTTCGTCAAAGCTGTCCTGCGCCATTTCCTTGTGCGACGACGGCACGACGAAACGGTCTTCGTAGTTGGCGATCGCCATCAATTGATACATCTCTTCCACTTGCGACGCGGTGAGGCCGACATCGTTCAGCACGGCGTCATCGTTCACGTTGTTCACGTTCTGCGCACGCTTGAACGCGCGCATCGCGAGCATGCGGTTCAGCGCGGAGACGATCGGCGCCTCGTCGCCGGCGGTGAGCAGGTTCGCGAGATAGCGCATGGGAATGCGCAAGCTCTTCACGTCCGGAATCACGCCGTTCATGCCCATGTGACCGGCATCCGCGGCCGACTGGATCGGCGAGAGCGGCGGCACGTACCAGACCATAGGCAGCGTGCGGTATTCCGGATGCAACGGGAACGCGACCTTCCACTCGCACGCCATGCGATACACCGGCGAGCGCTTCGCCGCGTCGAGCCAGCTTTGCGCGATGCCCTGACGGAGCGCTTCGGCCTGAACTTGCGGGTCGTGCGGATCGAGGAACAGATCGAGTTGCGACTGATAGAGATCCGTCGTCGCTTCGACCGACGCAGCCTCGGCAATGCGGTCCGCGTCGTACAGCATCACGCCGAGATAGCGGATACGGCCTACGCAGGTTTCCGAGCACACCGTCGGCTCACCCGCTTCGATACGCGGATAACAGAACACGCACTTCTCGGCCTTGCCCGACTTCCAGTTGAAATACATCTTCTTGTACGGGCAACCGGACACGCACATGCGCCAGCCGCGGCACTTGTCCTGATCGACGAGCACGATGCCATCGTCTTCGCGCTTGTACACCGAACCCGACGGGCACGACGCCACGCATGCCGGATTCAGGCAGTGCTCGCACAGTCGCGGCAGATACATCATGAAGGTGTTCTCGAATGTCGAGTACATCTCCTTCTGCACGTTTTCGAACAGCGCGTCGCGTCCGCGCGAATCGAATTCGCCGCCGAGATCGTCTTCCCAGTTCGGGCCCCAATGGATCTTGTCCATCTTCTTGCCCGTGATCGCGGACACCGGGCGCGCCGTGGGCGGCGTTTCCGAAAGCGGCGCGTTCTGCAGGCGCTCGTAGTCGTATGTGAACGGCTCGTAGTAGTCGTCGATGGCAGGCAGATTCGGATTCGCGAAAAGGTTCGCGAGCACTTTCAGCTTGGGCCCTTGGCGCGGCTCGATGCGTCCGTCGCTTTTGCGAATCCAGCCGCCGTTCCGCTTCTCCTGGTTCTCCCACTGCTTCGGATAGCCGATGCCCGGCTTCGTCTCGACGTTGTTGAACCACGCGTATTCGACGCCATCGCGCGACGTCCACACGTTCTTGCACGTCACCGAACACGTATGGCAGCCGATGCACTTGTCCAGATTCAGGACCATCGCCACCTGGGCGCGGATCTTCATGATGCTGCTCCTTCCTTCAGCGGGCCTTCGAGCCAGTCGACTTTCTTCATCTTGCGCACGATCACGTATTCGTCGCGGTTGCTGCCCACGGTGCCGTAATAGTTGAAACCGTAAGCCTGTTGCGCATATCCGCCGATCATGTGCGTCGGCTTGAGCACTGTGCGCGTGACCGAGTTATGGATACCGCCGCGCATGCCGCTCGTCTCCGCGCCCGGCACATTGATGATCTTTTCCTGCGCGTGATACATGAGGCACATTCCGCGCGGCACCCGCTGACTGACGACGACGCGCGCCGTCAGCGTGCCGTTCACGTTGAACACTTCGACCCAGTCGTTGTCCCTGAGACCGGCTTCCTTTGCTTCCGCTTCCGAGACCCACACATGCGGGCCACCGCGCGACAGCGTGAGCATGCGCAGGTTGTCCGTGTACGTCGAGTGAATGCCCCATTTCTGGTGCGGCGTGATCCAATTCAGCACCAGTTCGTGCTCGCCGTTAGGCTTTGCACCGAGCATCGGCGCAATGGTTTTCGTGTCGATCGCGGGCTTGTAGACGCACGAGCCCTCGCCGAAATCGAGCATCCAGCGGTGATCCTGATAGAACTGCTGACGCCCCGTGAGCGTGCGCCATGGAATCAGTTCGTGAACGTTCGTGTAGCCCGCGTTGTAGCTGACTTCTTCCGACTCGAGCCCGGACCATGTGGGCGCGGAAATGATCTTGCGCGGTTGCGCCTGAACGTCGCGGAAACGGATCTTGTCGTGCTCGCGACCGAGCGCGAGGTGCGAATGATCGCGTCCCGTGATCTTCGAGAGCGCTTCCCACGCCTTCACCGCGACGTGGCCGTTCGTTTCAGGCGCAAACGTGAGAATCATCTCGGCGGCGTCGATGGCCGTCTCAAGACGCGGACGTCCCTTGCTCTGACCGGATAGATTCCCGAGCTCTTCGACTTCGTACGCCGTATTCCAGTTGATGCCCTTGCCGCCGTTCCCTAGTTTCTCCAGCAGCGGACCGACCGACGTGAACTTCTCGTAGATCGCGGTGTAGTCGCGCTCGACGACCGTCATCGAGGGCGCCGTCTTGCCGGGGATCAGGTCACATTCGCCGCGACGCCAGTCCTTCGGCTCGAACGCCTGGCCAAGTTCGCCCGGCGTGTCGTGCATGAGCGGCGTGCAGACGAGGTCCGTGCGCGTGCCGAGATGCTTTCCGCCGATTTCCGCAAACTTCTTCGCGATGGTCTTATAAATTTCCCAGTCGCTCTTGCTTTCCCATAACGGTTGCACCGCTTCTGACAACGGATGGACGAACGGATGCATGTCCGACGTGTTGAGGTCGTTCTTCTCATAGAACGTCGCGCTCGGCAGCACGATGTCGCCATAGAGGCAAGTCGTGCTCATACGGAAATCGAGCACGGTCAGCAGATCGAGTTTGCCTTCCGCCGCGTCGCGCACGTTCACTTCGCCGGGTTTGATCGCGTCGGCCTCATCGCCGAAGAGCGCGTTCTGCGTGCCGAGAAGATACTTCAGGAAGTATTCGTGTCCCTTGCCGGAGCTGCCCAGAATATTCGAGCGCCACACGAACATGTTGCGCGGGAAGTTCGCCGGATTGTCGGGGTCGTCGCATGCGAAATCGAGCTTGCCCGACTTGAGTTGCTCCACCGTGTATTCAATCGGATCGCGACCCGCGCGCTTCGCGGCGTCGACGATATCGAGCGGATTCGCACCGAGTTGCGGCGCCGAGGGCAACCAGCCCATGCGCTCGGACTTCGCGTTCATGTCAAGCATCGAGAGATTCTCGTAACGCGACTTGTCGGCGGTCGGCCCGAGAATTTCGTCGACGGCGACTTTCTCGTGACGCCATTGGCTCGTATGGTTATAGAAGAACGACGTGCCGTTCATCTGGCGCGGCGGACGGGACCAGTCGAGTGCGAACGCGAGCGGCGCCCAGCCGAATTGCGGACGGAGCTTTTCCTGGCCGACGTAATGCGCCCAGCCGCCACCGCTCTTGCCGACACAGCCGCACATCATCAGAAGGTTGATGATGCCGCGATAAATCATGTCGTTGTGATACCAGTGATTCAGCGCTGCGCCGACGATCACCATGCTCTTGCCTTGCGTACGGTCCGCATTGTCGGCGAACTCACGCGCCACCTGGATCACGAGACGGCGTGGCACGGTCGTGTGCTTTTCCTGCCATGCGGGCGTGTACGGGGTGTCGTCGTCATAGGACGTCGCGACGTTCGCGCCACCGAGGCCCTGATCCACGCCGTAGTTCGCCATCTGCAAGTCGTACACGGTCGCAACGCGCGCGCCCGTGCCGTCTGCGAGCGTGATGCGCTTCACCGGCACGCGACGCGCGAGCAGTGCGTCATGCTCCGCGCCGAAGTATGGGAAGCTCACCTCTGCAATCTCGTCATGAGCGTCGATCAGCGACAGGCACGGATCGATGTCGCGACCCGAACCGCCGTCCTTCTGTTCGAGGTTCCAGCGGCCGACTTTCGCGCCGTCGTTGTGATTCGCCTCGCCCCAGCGGAACCCGATCGTGCCGTTCGGCGCGACGATCTTGCCGCTCGTCTCGTCGATGACGAGCGTCTTCCATTGCGGATTGTTCGCTTCGTCGAGATCGTTCTGCAGTTGCGATGCGCGCAGGAAATGATCGGGCACGAGCGTGCCTTCGTGTTCGCGCAGCACGACGAGCATCGGCATGTCGGTATAGCGCTTCACGTAGTCACGGAAGTACGCTGACTTGCCGCTCGCGTGGAATTCCTTCAGCACGACGTGGCCCATCGCCATGGCGAGCGCGGCGTCCGTGCCCTGCTTCGGCGCGAGCCAGATGTCGCCGAACTTCACCATTTCGCCGTAATCCGACGACACCGCGACCGTCTTCGTGCCCTTGTAGCGCACTTCGGTGTAGAAGTGCGCGTCGGGCGTGCGCGTCTGCGGCACGTTCGAGCCCCAAACCATCAGGTACGTGGAGTTGTACCAGTCGGCGGATTCGGGCACGTCGGTCTGCTCGCCCCAGATTTGCGGCGATGCGGGCGGCAGATCACAGTACCAGTCGTAGAACGACAGGCATGCGCCGCCGATCAGGCTCAGATAGCGCGCGCCGGCCGCATAGGAAACCATCGACATCGCTGGAATCGGCGAGAAACCGATCACGCGGTCAGGCCCGTACTTGCCAATGGTGTACGCATTCGCCGCCGCGATGATCTCGCTCGCGGTGTCCCAGTCGGCGCGCACGAAACCGCCGAGGCCGCGCACGCTCTTGTAGCGCTTTGCCTTCACGGGGTCTTCGCAAATGGACGCCCACGCCGCGACCGGATCGAGCGTCTTGCGCGCTTCGCGCCACATTTCGATGAGACGGCCGCGAACCATCGGATGCTTCACGCGCTGCGCGGAATACACGTACCAGCTATACGACGCGCCGCGCGGACACCCGCGCGGTTCGTGATTCGGCAAATCGGGGCGCGTGCGCGGATAATCCGTCTGCTGCGTTTCCCACGTGATCAGGCCGTTCTTCACGTAGACCTTCCACGAGCACGAGCCCGTGCAGTTCACGCCATGCGTGGAGCGCACGATCTTGTCGTGCTGCCAGCGGCTGCGATAGCCGTTTTCCCATTTGCGGTCTTCGTTCACGACCGCGCCATGTCCATTCGAGAACGTGGACTTGATGCGCGACATGAACCTCAGCCGATCCAGAAAGTGACTCATCCGTTTCTCCGGGCGTGGCGGCCATGCGCCGCCATGAATACGTTGATTCGAGTGTAGGGACGCGATCGCCGCGCGCCCATTCCCCGAAAGGAGGCGTCGACGCGCATCAGACGGACTAGTGCGCGTACTCCTTTCGGACTAGGTCTATCTCCGCGCACGCGGACGAACTTGAGGCCCGACTACGCGCCCCGCGTGCCGGAGGGTTCAGCAAGGCATGTCCGCATTGCGGCGTGCATAGCAGAACCACGTCACCGCCGCGCACAGCGCATAGAAGGCGATGAAGCACCAGAGCGCGGTGTCGGGCGAGCCGGTCATGCTCATCGACGTGCCAAAGCTGCGCGGAATGAAGAAGCCGCCGTACGCGCCGATTGCACCGGCAAAGCCGAGCACCGCCGCCGATTCTTTTCCCGCTTCGTGCAGCGCCTGCTTTTTCGCCGAGTCGGATTCGCCTTCGGCTTCGCGCTGCTTCTGCGTCAGGAAGATCACCGGGATCATGCGGAAGGTCGAGCCGTTGCCGATGCCCGTCAGCGCGAACAGTGCGATGAACATCGCGAGGAAGCCGGCGAAGTTGCCGCTCGCGCCGTCGTGCGGCAGAAACGCCATCACGCCGAACACCGCCGCGATCATCGCGATGAAGGTCCACAGCGTCACGCGCGCGCCGCCGAGGCGATCCGAGATCCAGCCGCCGACCGGCCGCGTGAGCGCGCCAGCGAGCGGCCCGAGGAACGCGTAAGCAGTGGGATTGACCGATGGGAACTCAGCCTTCGTCAGCAACGCGAGGCCCGCCGAAAAGCCGATGAACGAACCGAACGTGCCGATGTACAACAGGCACATGAGCCAGTTGTGCTTGCGCCGGAATATGACGGCCTGTTCGGCGAACGAGGCTTTTGCATCGGCGATGTCGTTCATCCCGAACCAGGCCGCGAGCGCCGAGATGACGATGAACGGCACCCAGATGAAGCCCGCATTCTGCAGCCAGATGCTGTGCTCGACGCCGTTCACGTCGTAGGACTGGCCTGCGCCCGCGAATGCGCCGAACACGCTCGCCGAGATCACGAGCGGCGTCACGAACTGAACGATCGACACGCCCAGATTGCCGATGCCTGCGTTCATGCCCGTCGCGAAACCCTTCTTCGCCTTCGGGAAAAAGAAGCTGATGTTCGCCATCGACGAACTGAAATTCGCGCCGCCGAGGCCGCACAGCAACGCCAGAACGAGCAGCGTCGGATAGCCCGTCGACGGATCGCGCAGCGCCAAGCCCATGCCGAGCGCTGGAATCAGAAGACTCGCGGTGGAGAACGCTGTAAAGCGGCGTCCGCCGAATATCGGCACGAGAAACGAGTAGAAGATGCGCAGCGTCGCGCCAGAAAGCGGAGGCAACGCGGTGAGCCAGAACAACTGGTCCTTCGTGAAGTGAAAACCACCCTTATCGAGATTGACGACGACGACGCTCCACAGCGACCACACGGCGAACGCCAGCGCGAGCGCGGGAATCGAGATCCAGAGGTTGCGGCGGGCGACCGATTCGCCCGTTGCGCGCCAGAAGGCGGCGTTCTCGGGATCCCAGCGAGTGAGCAGATAGCGTGAAGACATGGTTAGTGCTTGGGTTGAAACGTGAAGTGCATGCAGATGAGACTGACCGCGGTCGCGCCGAACATCAGCATGAAACAGGTGGTACGCACGCCGGTGAGGTCGACGAGCAAACCAAAGAGAATCGGCAACAGGAAGCCGGCAAGTCCGCCCGCGAGGCCGACGATGCCCGACACGGCGCCGATGTTCGTCGAGAACTCGTCCGACACGAACTTGAACACCGACGCCTTGCCGACCGCCATCGCAACGCCGACGACAAACATGAGCACCGTATAGGCGACCGGTCCCATTTCGATGTGGAAGGTGCGCGGGCCGTCTTTCGCGTGGACGACGAAATCCGTCACCGGATAGCTCAGCAGGAAGAAGCACGCGAGCGCGACCCACATGACGATCCAGGTCGTGCGGTACGCGCCGAAGCGGTCCGACATCCAGCCGCCGAGCGCGCGCAGCACGCCGCCCGGCAACGAGAAGCAAGCGGCTAGAAACGCGGCCTGTTCAATGCCGAAGCCGTACTGATTCACGTAGTACTGCGGCATCCACAATGCGAGGCCGACGTAGCCGCCGAACACGACCGAGTAGTACTGCGCGTAACGGAGCACGCGCCGGTCTTTCAGCACGGTCATCTGCGGGGCGAAACTCTGCGTGCTGGCGCTGCGATGCGCGGGATTGGACGCCGACACGAACCAGAAGACGATCGCGGTGAAGAGCATCGCGACGGAATAGACCTTCGGCACGATCGTCCATGTGCCCGCCGCGAGAATCAGCACGGGCGCGACGAACTTGGTCAGCGCCGCACCCGAATTGCCCGCGCCGAAGATGCCCATCGCGAGGCCTTGACGCGACTTCGGGAACCAGCGCGCGACATACGGCGTGCCGACTGAAAACGACGCGCCCGCGACGCCGACGAACAAGCCGAGCACGAGGAATTGCCACAGTTCCGTGGCATAGCCGATCAGCCAGATTGGCGCGATAGTGACTGCCATCGTGCAGAAAAAGACGATACGGCCGCCGAAACGGTCGGTCCAGATGCCGAGCGGCACGCGCAGCAACGAACCCGTGAGCACCGGCGTCGCGGCGATGAGGCCGAACTCGGTATCGGTGAGATGAAGCTGCTTTTTGAGAGGGATGCCGAGAATGGCGAAGACCATCCAGATGGCGAAGCAGATCGTGAATGCGAAGGTGCTTGCGCCGAGCACGCGCCAGGCGCGCGTGTCGGTCGATGCTTTTGTAGCGAGGGTTGAGTCGACGACGCTCATCGTCCTTTCCTTGTCGTTGTAACTTTCCCGACAAGGGTAAGGAGCGTCGCGCGAGACGCCTATCCGCCGTGCGGATGCGGCGGCGCTGTGCCGCTAGCTCATGCGGCGTAGTCCGGACGGAGTAGTGCCTGTCGCGTCACGCGTTCTGCGATGCCAGCGCGATGCAACTCGCCGGATCGATCGAAAAATGGATGGTCTCCCGGACCGGCGTTTTGTGCGATGGATGCACACGCGCGAGCACGATCTCTCCGCCGATCATGAAATCGGTCGTGCCGAAGCTCGAAACGCATCCTGTCGCGTAGCTTTGCGTCGAGGTTCGAGAGCGGTTCGAACACCATGCCGGACTTGCGGCGATTCGGCGGCACAAAGGTCTCGTCGCGCGCCGAGAAAACGGTCACGCCGTTCACCGAAATCGATCCGCCGACCGGACGTTCCAGCCCGGCAAGGAGCGCAGCGTCGTCTTGCTGCAACCGCTCGGGCCGAGCCGCGTGGAACGCGATATGGCTGCTTTCATTGCATCGAATGTCAGTTCCAAGCATGGCGCCCGGTGAGCGCGCCTCTTTGAACCACCGCATCGTCAAAGAGTGTCAACCGACGGTGTAACGGTCAACGCCGGACGCAAAACACCGTTATCCGCAATGACGAATTGCCGCTTCGCCTCGTGCAATTTGAGATAGAGCGATGTTCAGCAGATTCGAACTCGCTGCTTCCGCCGCCGCTGGCTTTTGCCGGCGTCGCATCCGCCAAACAATCCGATCAACACCACCAGCGCGGCATGGCAAAAGTGCGCCACTTCGCCTCTTTGCCGGCACCGAAGCTCAAAGAAGTCCAAATGATTAGCTCTGTCCAATCGCGCCGCCTGTCGTGCGCAGCATGTCTTGCCGTCGTCTTCAGCTTCGTTCTTGGCGGATGCGCCAGTCGAACGCTCGAGCAGACCGCGACCAAGCCAGCTTCGCAAACCGACGCTGCCGCTGCGCCGGCGGCACCTGCCGGCTTCTACCGCGTCACAGGCGCGGACACCCTCGCTTCGATCGCAGCCGCCTACGGTCGCGACCCGAACGCGATTGCCGCCTGGAACGGGCTTTCCGCCAGCACTCCACTGACGAACGGCCAACTGCTGCGGGTCGGTCCGCCATCGGCATCGGTTGCCGGCTCGGACGATTCCACGCAGCGGAGTGTGAACGCAACACGCTGCCGATCCGATTCCTTGTCCTGGCCGATAAAGGGCCCAATCCTGAAGCGCTTCGGTGTGGACGGGGTCCGGGGCGTTGTCATCGGTGGCGCAGCGGGAGACACGATCCGTGCGGCGAAAGGAGGACGCGTGGTGTATGCGGGTAACGAGATCGCGGGCTACGGCAGCCTCGTAATACTGAAACATGACAGTCGCTACCTGACTGCCTATGGCCATATCCAAAACGTTCTGACCAAGGAAGGGGCCGACGTAACGAAGGGGCAAGCCATCGCGACGATGGGCGCTCAAACGAATGGTCAGCCATCGCTGCTTTTCGAGGTGAGACGGGATCGTCAGCCAGTCGATCCCCTGCCCTACCTTTCCGACTGCGCTTCGTGATCCGTCGAACGTCAGGTCAGGTTACTTGCTCTCGAACAAAGCGATATGCACCGAATGAACATGCTTCAGCCGCGCATCCTCAGCGCCTTCGCCTGCATCCTGTTGATCGCCGGATGTGCAGCCTCTCTGTCCGAGCAAGGCAATGAGGGCGCTTCGACAAACCAACCGGCGAGCGCATCGAGCCTTCCGGTTCAATCCGCAAACGACGATTGCGTTTCGACCGAAATCACTTCATCCGACCGGCCGGACGAGACACCGACCGCGCGCGCGTACCATCAAGCCGGGATTGCATCCTGGTACGGGCGAACGTTTCACGGTCGACGCACCGCCAGCGGCGAGCGCTTCGACATGTATGCCATGACAGCGGCACATCGCACGCTACCGCTCGGATCGTGGATCCGCGTCACGCTTCCGGGAGGGAGCCCGTCCGTCCTCGTCCGAATCAACGATCGCGGTCCGGTTTCACGCAACAGAATCATCGATCTGTCATACGGGGCAGCCGCTGCGCTGGGCATTGTCCGGCGTGGTTCGGCCCAAGTCGAATTATCGACCGATTCCGGTTTCCATACTCCGTCGTAGACTGCCGCTCCCATGTCTCGACTCTCACACAAGCGGGCACCGTCCCCCCGCCTCCCACTCACCAAGGCAATGCTCCTTCCATTGCCGCCTATGCACCGCAACTCATGACGCGCCGGTCCTGCATCTTCCTGTTCGTGCTGATCTACCTTCTGGGTTGCGTCCTGGCTGCGATCGACACCAAGGGGAGTCCGATCGACGTGATGCAGGCGACCATGTCCGCATGGAGCGCTTCGAACCGCGAGGCCATTGCCGATGCGAGCCAGCGACGGCGCGATGAAATCGAGCGATCGAATGCCATTCGGGAATCCCGGCCTCTCGCCGGGCTTTAGCGAGAAGAACCGAAGAAGGCGCCTGAGCCGTGGCTTCACCTAGGCACGCGGCTCGGCTCCAACACGTGAGACGATCGAACCCGGCGAAGTTATCGCGGCGATCCATCGCGCGCGGCTCGAACACGCTTTGACGTCGCTTTATCACACTCGCAATTCCATCCCTTCGTTGTAGACTCGCCTGCTCCTTTCGGAGTAGGCAAAAAGTTCCGCCTTCGCGCGACACTCCGTCGCATCAACTTGATCTGAAACAAAATTTCAACCATTCGCGTCATCGCGAAAAATCGCGCGTGGCATGATCTTGACGCGGCGCAAAGCCGTGCAACGGCGTTCTTCCCGGGACGCTTCGATCATCGAAACCAGCGAATGCAATGAATGAAAATACCCAACGTTTAGCAGTGCCATTGTTATCGGGGTTGATAGCCAGTCTTTGTCTTTCGGGATGCAAGCTGGAGGTGTTGGACTCGAAAGGCGTGATTGGCGCAGCGGAATCGTCGCTGATCGCCACCGCGACTTACGCCATGCTTCTCGTCGTAGTCCCGGTGATCCTGCTCACCCTGTTCATCGCATGGCGCTATCGCGCGTCCAACACGAAGGCCACGTATGCGCCGAAATGGGCGCATTCCACGGCCATCGAAGTCGTGGTCTGGGCGATTCCCGCAGCCATCATCCTGTACCTCGGCATCCTCACGTGGAAAACCACGCACGAGCTCGATCCGTACAAGCCGCTGCAATCCGAAGTCAAGCCGATCAACGTCGAAGTCGTGGCGCTCGACTGGAAGTGGCTGTTCATCTATCCGGATCTTGGCGTCGCGTCGGTGAACCAGCTCGCGTTCCCGGTCGGCACGCCGGTGAACTTCCGCATCACGTCCGATTCGGTGATGAATTCGTTCTTCATCCCGCAACTCGGCAGCCAGATCTACGCGATGGCGGGCATGCAGACGAAGCTGCACCTGATGGCCGATCACGCAGGCGACTACGCAGGCATCTCGGCGAACTACAGCGGCAAGGGCTTCTCCGACATGAAGTTCCGTGCACTGGCCATGTCCAACAAAGACTTCGACGCGTGGCTGAAGCAGGTCAAGAACGCGCCCGAGAATCTGAGCATGGACGTCTACGCCGGCGTCGCGCGTCCGAGCGAAAAGGTCGCGGTGCGCTACTTCTCGACCGTCGATCCGAAGCTCTTCAACAACATCGTCGCGAAGTACAACTACGGCAACTCGGTCGTAGGCGCAAATTGTGTAACCAAGGGGTAAGCCATGTTCGGCAAACTAACGCTTGAGGCGATCCCGTACCACGAGCCAATCATCATGGGGGCGACCGTCTTCATGGCGGTCCTCGCGCTCGGTACGGTCGGCCTTATCACTAAACTCGGCAAATGGGGCTGGCTCTGGCGCGAGTATCTGACTTCGGTCGATCACAAGCGCATCGGCGTCATGTATCTGGTCGTCGCCGGGCTGATGCTCGTGCGCGGCTTCGCCGACGCCGTCATGATGCGCGTGCAACAGGCCATCGCGCTCGATGGGCCCGGCTATCTGCCGCCGCATCACTTCGACCAGATCTTCACGGCCCACGGCACGATCATGATCTTCTTCATGGCCATGGCGCTGCTGGTCGCGTTCTTCAACCTCGTCGTGCCCCTGCAGATCGGCGCGCGTGACGTGGCGTTCCCGTTCATCAACTCGCTGTCGTTCTGGATGACGGCCGTCGCCGCCATTCTGATCAACCTGTCGCTGTTCATCGGCGAGTTCTCGACGACGGGCTGGCTCGCGTATCCGCCGCTCTCCGAGACGCAGTTCAATCCGGGCGTCGGAGTCGACTACTATATCTGGGCGTTGCAGTTGTCCGGCGTCGGCACGCTGCTCACCGCGGTGAACTTCTTCGTGACGATCGTGAAGATGCGCGCGCCCGGCATGACGTGGATGAAGATGCCGGTCTTCACGTGGACGGCGTTCTGCTCGAACGTGCTGATCATGGCGACGTTCCCGATCCTGACCGTCGCGCTCGCGCTGCTTGCGCTGGACCGTTACCTCGGCATGCACTTCTTCACGAACGACGGCGGCGGCAACCCGATGGTCTACCTGAACCTGATCTGGGCCTGGGGTCATCCTGAGGTCTACATCCTGGTTCTGCCCGCCTTCGGCATTTACTCGGAAGTGGTCGCGACGTTCTCGAAGAAGCCGTTGTTCGGCTACAAGACGATGGTCTGGGCCACGTGCTGCATCATGGTGCTGTCGTTCCTCGTGTGGCTGCACCACTTCTTCACGATGGGCTCGGGCGCTAACGTCAATGCCTTCTTCGGCATTATGACGATGGTCATTTCCATCCCGACCGGCGTGAAGATCTTCAACTGGCTCTTCACGATGTACCGAGGCCGCGTGCAGATGACTTCGCAAATCCTCTGGACCATCGGCTTCGTCATCACCTTCACGCTGG
The DNA here is from genome assembly GCF_023630985.1 of Caballeronia sp. ATUFL_F1_KS39. Classification (NCBI taxonomy): domain Bacteria; kingdom Pseudomonadati; phylum Pseudomonadota; class Betaproteobacteria; order Burkholderiales; family Burkholderiaceae; genus Caballeronia; species Caballeronia sp. ATUFL_F1_KS39. Next base: position 103,329 of record NZ_JALQDZ010000043.1, read on the forward strand.
GCGGCATGACGGGCGTGATGCTCGCGATTCCCGGCGCGGACTTCGTGCTTCACAACAGCCTGTTCCTGATCGCGCACTTCCATAACGCGATCATCGGCGGCGTTGTGTTCGGTTACTTCGCCGGCATTTCGTACTGGTGGCCGAAGGTGTTCGGCTTCAAGCTCGACGAAAAGCTCGGCAAGAGTGCGTTCGTGTGCTGGTTCGTGGGCTTCTTCGTCGCGTTCGTGCCGATCTACATCCTCGGCTTCATGGGTGCGACGCGCCGCCTGAATCACTACGACGACCCGTCGTGGCAGCCGTTCTTCATCGCCGCTGCCGTGGGCGTGGGCATCATCGCGCTGGGTGTCGTGTTCCAGGTCGCGCAGATCGTGGTCAGTATCATCCGCCGCAATCAGCCTGCGTATCGCGATGTCACCGGCGATCCGTGGGGTGCGCGCACGCTCGAGTGGTCCATCAGCTCGCCGCCGCCGGTCTATAACTTCGCGAATATTCCCGCTGTGCGCGAACTCGACGACTTCGCCGATGCCAAGGAACACGGCCGCATCGATACGCGTCCGTACCGCGACATCCACATGCCGTCGAATACGAGCGCGGGTCTGGTCATCGGCCTGTTCGCGCTGGCCTTCGGTTTCGCGGCTATCTGGCACATCTGGTGGCTCGCGGCTGCAAGCATGGTCGGCATCTTCGCGACGGCTATCGGTTACAGCTTCCGCGATAACGCCGGCTTCATCATCCCGGCCGCGACCGTGAAGTCGACCGAAGAGCGCAATCGTCCGCCGAAGACGCCTGCGAAGGCCGGCTCGGCTCGCGAACTCGAACTGGAGGCAATGTAATGTCGCAATCGACGCTATCCGCGCAACACGCGCATGGCCATGAGCACGAGCACCAGTCGCATTCGGTGTTCGGCTTCTGGGCCTATCTGATGACCGACTGCGTGCTGTTCGCGTCGCTCTTTGCAACCTTCGCGATGTTCGCGATGCAGACCGCAGGCGGCCCGACGCCCAAGGATCTCTTCAACCTGAAGGACGTCGCGTACGAAACGGGCCTGCTTCTCACGAGCAGCCTGACCTTCGGTCTCGCGATGATCTCGGCGACGCGCCGCAAGTCGGGCGCGGTGCTCGCGTGGCTGTTCGTCACGTTCCTGCTGGGTGCGGGCTTCCTGTTTCTGGAAATGCAGGAGTTCGCGCATCTGATCGCTGAAGGCGCGGGTCCGCAACGCAGCGCGTTCTGGTCGGCGTTCTTCACGCTCGTCGGCACGCACGGTTTGCACGTGTCCATCGGCATGATCTGGCTGGTCGTGTTGGCCGTGCAGATCGCACGCAATCCGCAAATGAACGAACGCGAATTGCGCCGTCTCGCTTGCCTGAGCCTTTTCTGGCACTTCCTCGACATCGTCTGGATTTGCGTGTTTTCCTTCGTCTACCTTGGGAGCGTCGTCTGATGGCACATGCTCATACCGAAACAAGCGATTTCCCGCACGTCACCGTGCGCGGTTATCTCATCGGCTTCGTGCTGGCTGTCGTGCTAACTGTGGCGTCGTTCTGGGCCGCGACCTCGGGCGCGTTCAAGGGCGAAAGCGCGATCGTCGCGCTCGCCGTGCTGGCCGCGGTGCAGGTGATCGTGCATGTGGTGTTCTTCCTGCACGTCAATTCGTCGAAGGGACAGCGCTGGCATGCGATCTCGTTTGCCTACACCATTCTTATGTCGCTGATTCTTATCGTCGGCACGGTTTGGGTGATGCATAACGTGCACATGCTAATGATGGCGCGCTAATCGCTCGGCTTCATCGCGTGATCTAAGGCGGACCTGCCGGTCCGCCTTTTTTTTCGTCCGTCGAAAAGGCGGTATCTGCACGAATTCATCATCCGTTGAAGAATCTTGACAATTCGCGGAACGAGGAAGAATATCTGTCCATAATTTGATTCACGAATCCACAGTATGGACAAGGAGACGCGATGACCGCGCCGAAACCCGCGGCGGATGCCATGACGCCGTATCAACTTCCCCTCCCTAAAGAAGCGCAAAAGGAAATCGTCGTGCCGAGCGCGATTCCCGCCGACGAGCGCGAATGGGTGCCGCAGGCCGAAAACGTCTGGTTCCGTCCACTGTGTCTGAACGTGTCGACCGGCTACTGGATGAACCTCCTGCGCGTGCGCAAATCCGGCGTGCTGTCGCGTCATCGTCATCCGCAGGCGGTCCACGGCATGGTGCTCAAAGGCCGCTGGCGCTATCTCGAACATGACTGGGAAGCTACCGAAGGCAGCTATGTCTTCGAGCCGCCCGGCGAAACGCACACGCTCTATGTTCCCGAAGACGTCGAGGAAATGATCACGTACTTCCAGGTGAACGGCGTGATGTTCTATTGCGACCCGTACGGCAACTACACCGGCTACGAAGACGTCTTCACCAAAGTCGACATGTGCCGCAAGCATTACGAATCGGTCGGACTCGGTGCCGACTTCGTCGATCAATTCATTCGCTAGCATCCACCCAAACTCAACCCTCTAACAGACTCGACAGAGCATTCGGAGGAGACAACATGCTGGAAAAATCACCGCGCCTGAAGCGCATTCAGTGGGTCGCGCTCACTTTTCTGACGCTCGCGGGCATCGTGAATTATCTCGATCGCAGCACGCTCTCGATCGCGAATCACTCCGTCACGCAGGAGCTCGGCCTCTCCGCCTCGCAGATGGGCCTGCTGCTCTCCGCGTTCTCGTTCGCGTACGCGTTCTCGCAGTTGCCCATCGGCGTGATGCTCGACCGCTTTGGCGCGCGCATCATGCTCGGCCTCGGCATGTTCGTGTGGTCGGTCGCGCAGTTGTTCGGCGGGCTCGTCACGAATCTGCATCAGTTTCTCGCGGCGCGCATCGCGCTCGGCATCGGCGAGGCGCCGCAATTTCCGGCGGGCGCAAAGGTCGTGTCCGAATGGTTCGCGCAACGCGAACGCGGCAAGCCGACGGGCATCTTCGTCACGTCATCGACCATCGGACCCGCGCTCGCGCCGCCCATCCTCACCGTGCTCCTGCTGTCCTTCGGCTGGCGCAACATGTTCATCATCATGGGCGCGCTCGGGATTGCGGTGTCGATCGGCTGGTACATCGTCTATCGCAACCGGAAGGACGTGAAGCTCGAATCGCAAGAACTCGCGCATCTGACCGAGGGCGAACCGGCGCAGCGCAAGGAACGCAACATGACGTTCGCGGAATGGCGCGGCCTTTTCGGCAAGGCGACGACGTGGGGCATGATCTTCGGCTTCATGGGCGTGATCTACATGGTGTGGCTGTATCTCACGTGGCTGCCCGCGTATCTCGAACACGAGCGTCATCTGACGATCGCGAAGACCGGCTGGGTCGTGACGATTCCGTATCTCGCGGGTACGCTCGGCATGCTCTCGTCGGGCTTCATCGCCGATGGTTTGATGGCGCGCGGCGTCGCCCCGATCCGCAGCCGCAAGTGGCCGATCTGCTCGGGACTCATCGGCGCGGCGCTGTTCACCGTGCCCGCCGCGTTCACGCCGAACCTGACGCTCGCGATCGCCTATCTGTCGGCCGCGATGTTCTTCGTCAACATGGCGAGCGGCGCCGCGTGGGCGCTCGTTTCCGTTGCCGCGCCGCGCCACATGGTCGCGTCGCTCGGCAGTATCCAGAACTTCGGCGGCTACTTCGGCGGCTCGTTTGCGCCGTTCATCACGGGCCTCGTCGTCGACAAGACGCATTCGTTCGTGAACGCGTTCCTGATCAGCGCGGGCGTCGCGTTCGCTGCTGCGCTCGTCTACATGTTCGTCGTGCGCGCGCCGATCGAGGACGCGGAGCGCCAGACCGAACCCGTTCCCGCCGTATGAATCGCACCGATATGACTTTTCAAGCTGATCTCTTCAAGGGCAAGACCGTCGTCGTGACCGGCGGCACGCAGGGCATCGGCGCGGGCATCGCGCAGCAATTCGCGGCGCTCGGCGCGCGCGTGATCGCCGCCGGCCTAGCGCCGACCGACGCGCCCGGCATCGAAGTCGTCGAACTCGATGTCGCCGATGCCGCCAGCGTCGCCGCGCTCTTTGCGCGTATCGATTCGCTCGACGTGCTCGTCAACTGCGCGGGCATGATCCGGCGCGGCGACGAGCACGACATCGAAACATTCGAGCGCGTGATCGCGGTGAATCTCAACGGCACGATGCGCATGTGCGCCGCCGCCCGTCCACTGCTCGCGCGCAGCAAGGGTTCGATCATCAACACGGCGTCGATGCTGACGTTCTTCGGCGGCGGACTCGTGCCCGCGTACAGCGCGAGCAAGGGCGGCGTCGCGCAACTGACGAAATCGCTGGCGATCGCCTATGCCGGCGAGGGCATCCGCGTGAACGCCGTTGCGCCCGGCTGGATCGCGACGCCGCTCACGCAAGCGCTGCAGAACGACGACGGCCGCTCGCAGGCGATCCTCGACCGCACGCCGATGAAGCGCTGGGGCTTGCCGGAAGACGTCGCGCGCGTGACGGCGTTTCTCGCGTCACCGGCGGCGTCGTTCATGACGGGCGCGATCATACCCGTCGATGGCGGCTATCTCGTGGCATGATTCCCGCATCATGCCCTCAGACACCGCTTCCCTCGACGCCGCCAAGGCCACCGGCACCGCCGCCTTCTCGAAGTTCATGGCGGTGCTGCAACTCATCGCCGATGCCGGCGAACCGCCGACCATCGCGCGTCTCACCACGGCGAGCGGTTATCCGCGTCCGACGGTCTATCGCATCGTCGGCGCGCTAATCGCGGAAGGCCTGGTCGTCGAAAGCGTGCGCGGCGGATGTTACGCGCCCGGCCCGCGGCTGATGTCGCTCGCGAGCCGCAGCTGGGAGCGCTCCGATTTGCGCATCGCGGCCACCGACGCGTTGCAGGCGCTGCGCGACGCGACGCAGGAGACGGTGCATCTGGCAGTGCGCAGCGGCTCGGAGATGGTGTACATCGAGAAGCTCGAAAGCCCGCATGCGGTTCGCATGGCGTCGCGCATCGGCACGCGCGTGACGCTGTATTCGAGTTCCGTCGGCAAGGCGTATCTGTCGACGCAATCGCCCGCCGAACGCGATGCATTGCTGCATGGCCTGAAGTTCGAACGCTTCACACCGAACACGATCACCGATCGCGCCGCGCTCGACGCCGAACTCGATGCAACTCACGCGCGCGGCTATTCGGAAGACCGCGAGGAAAACGAGGCGCAGATTTTCTGCTACGGCAGCGCGATCGTCGGCGCGAATGGCGTGACGCTCGGCTGCGTGAGCATCAGCATTCCGCTGTTCAGAAAGAGCGCGACGCCGCTCGAAACCTACGTCGAGCCGCTGAAGGACGCGTCGCGCGCGATCGCGGAGCGTATGTCGCCGGGTACGCGTTGACGCGCTAATGCCCGCGCCTTGGCTCGGAACCAGCGCCCCTCAGTCCCGCCGAAACGCGCCCGTCGCATCCGCCCGCTGTGCGATAAGCCGCGGCAGACGCGGCAGTGTGTGCGGCCAGTGCGTCGCTTCGTGCGCAAAGCGCGCCGCCATGCTTCTGAAGCCGATCTGATCCGCCGCGAGCCGCACGATGACCCTGCGCGCGATCTTCCATACGTCGACGTCCGGCGCGATGTCCTCCGCAAGGCGCTCGATGCGTTCCGCCGAACGCGCGAGCAGCACCGCGCGCGACGCGATGCGCCCGTGCGACGCGCTGAACATATGTTCGGCGGGCGCCTTGCCGATCGCGCCGAACAGATGCGCGACACCGACCTTGCTACGTGCGTGCGGCGAGGCAAAGCGCTCGGCTTCGCGCCGATACGTCGCTTCGACGCGCACTTCGTGATGCGTCGCATGCGTCTCGGGCCGGCCGTGCTCGAGATGTGCGCGCGCGGCCGCCTTGTGATCGCCCTCCATCAGCGCATGCGATACGCCGACGATGAAGTCGCGCTCGTGCGCCGCGAAGAACATCATCGGATTGTCGGCTTCCAGCACGATCTGGCCGCGCGTCTCGCCTTCGATGCCCACGCGCGCGCCCGCCGCGTCCAGTCCCGCGTGATACAGCCCGACGCCCAGGGCCATTTCGAAGAACGCTTCGATGAGCGTCGCGAGGACATCGGCCTGATCGAGCCCGCATGACGCGAGCGCTTGCGCATCCGACAGTGCGGCCGTTTCGATCGCGCGTGTCGTCAGCACCGAGTCGTTGCAATAGTCCCAGAGCACTTCAGGCACGGCGAGACGCGCGTCGTCGCGCAGGCGAAAGCGCAAGTAGCTCTGATCGGCGGCGCGCTGGCGCAAGTCGATCATCGCATCGACGCTCTCGCGTGAACGGTACACCCATTCCACCGGATGCATCTCGCGCGCCTTCGCCGAACGGCGTTCCGCGAAACGCGCAGCCGCGAGCGCGAGGTCGAGATCGTCAGCGAGTTCGGCATGCGCGTCGGCGCGCAATAGCGTGACGCGCACCGCCATATCGCGGAGGCGCGCACGATGCGTCTGCTCCGCGATGCCCGAGCGCAACGGCACCGCGCTCAACTCGGTGAGTTCGAAGGAAAGCGCGGGCGGGAATGTGGCTCTGCAAGCGTCGCGAAAGCGCGTTGCGTCGTACGGCGTGAAGAGCCCGTCGAGTTCGGACAGCGCGACGCGCACCGCCGTTTCGGCAAGCGCCGGATGACTCGCGAGCGCGCCGGACGCGTTCTCCAGCACGCGCGAAAGTTGCGAGAGCGCGGGCACGCCGGCTGCCAGCGGCGCGGCGCGCGCGCCATGCGTGGCGAAGAAGCGCGCGACGCGCGTCATCGCTGCGCCGTCGCCGGTCAGATGGCTTTCGCGGACGAACGCCCGGCCAAGACGCCAGAGCGTCGCGAGTCGTCGGACTGACAAATTCGGGCTCGCTGAAAGTGAGTTGAAACCGCTGAAAGGCTGCGATGCCGCCGTGCGTGGCATCCGGATTGCTGACTGTGTAACACGATTCGTTCCTGCATGCACGCGGACGAAACGAAGCCTTCCTCATTTACTTCGTGATCCTTTTTAAATGACGACTTCTTCCTTACGCGAAGCGCTGACGAACGAATCCGGCGTGCGAAGCTTCATCGTCGCGCACGACGATGCGATCGCGTTCGAACATTATCGTGAGGACGTGACGCCGGAATCGCTCGAAAACATCAACTCGGTCACGAAGACCATCGTCGCGCTTGCCGTCGGCGCGGCGCTTCGCGAAGGCGCGCTTCCGCCGCTCGATACCCCCGCCGCGCGCCTTGTGCCGCCCATGTGCGACACGGCGCTCGATCATCGCGTGCAGCGCATCACGCTCAGGCATCTGCTCACGATGACATCGGGATTCGAATGGGACCAGCGCACCATCGACGACTGCGTGCTCGGCAGTTGCGAGCGCTTCTCGGACGATGAAAGCCGGCTGCGCTTCATTCTCTCGCGGCCCTTCGCGAGCGAGCCGGGCACGCGCTTTCAATACGATTCGCACGCGGTCCAGTTGCTGTCGCTGGCGCTCGAATCCGCGACGGGGCGCACGCTCGCCGATTACGCGCGCGACACGCTGTTCGCGCCGCTCGGCATCGAAGCGAGCGAATGGATCAGCGACGAGGACGGTCACACGTTCGGCGGGCGCGGTCTCCTGCTGCGCGCACGCGACATGATTTCGCTCGGCCTTCTGATGATGCATCGCGGCGCATGGCGTGGCGCGCGCATCGTCGACGAAGCGTTCATCGACGATGCCATGTCGGTGCAAAGCGACGGCGGCCCGCCGATGGACGCGCAATACGGCTATCTCTGCTGGATCGATCCGCGTTATGTCTTCGCGGCGGGACACGGCGGCCAGTTCATCTTCATCGCGCAACGAGAGCGGATCGTCGCGGCCACGACGTGCGACAGCGGCGATGCACATCGCAACATGCGCGACCTGTTCGAGCGTCATGTGCTCGACATGGCGTGAAAGAGACGGCGCGACTGTATCTTTTTGTCGATGCACATTTCGGATTAATCTCAATACGGTATCTTATAAATGCGTCGCCTGGACGCATTCACATCAAGATCGAGAAAACTTCGAGCGCCGTGCACGAAGACTCATAACGATAAAAAGAGAGGCGCCATGCAACACCATTCCGAACCGCCGATGGCGAAAGCGATGTACATCCTTGGGCAGATCGGCGCGATCATCTGTCACGAACGCGGGCCGCGCCCGCAGACCGCGGTGCTGACGAAAATGGCATCGCGCCCCGCCGAGGGTTTCTCGATAGCTGTTGCGAGCATGAACGAAATGTGCCCGCCGCGGCGCGGAGAGCGCCGCGCGCTGCTGCAATGGAAGCACAAGGAGATCGGACGCCTGCGCCGCATGCTGCCCGATCCGCTGCCGACGGCTGCATCCGCGCATACGCAGATGCCGTTCTGGGCCGGCTATTGTCAGTACTGGGAAGACATGTTGAAAGCGGACGCAGCGCGCGATGTCGAACCATTCGCGCCGAAGCTCGAACTCGTTCAGCGCAAGCGCACCGATGCATGATCGCCCTCGCCTTGACGCGCCGAGAAATAATCGCGCAGCACCGCGATCATGCCGTCGAGTTCGGTCGGCTTGACAAAGTAGCCGTTGAAGCCGGTGCGCTGCGCGCGCGACAGATCCTGCGGATCCGTGCAACTCGTATGCGCGAGCAGCAACATCGACAGATCGATGGCGCGGATCGCTTCGGCCGCTTCCCAGCCATCGCCGAGCGGCATCATCAGATCGAGCAGTACGACGCCCGGCCGCCACTTGCGCGCGAGCGACACGGCGTCGAGGCCCGTGTGCACCGCGCGCACGGTGAAGTCGGCGTCTTCGAGCGCGAGACAGATCGCGCGCGTCGCGTCCATGTCGTCATCGGCGATGAGCACGCGCGGCTCGTCGCAGCACGTCGCGCGCGGCGGAATCTGCCACAGCGCTCGCGTGGAAACACGTTCGTGTCGTTGCATCGTTCGGGCCTCGGAATGAACGGAGATGAGAGCAACGATCATTCCCTCGCGGGCCCGCAAAAGCGTGGCGTCAGGCGGCATGCGGCGCGCCGACGTTACACTTCGGGATTACCCGGTGGCTGTCGCGGCGCGTCGATGCACGCGCGCCGTGCAGGATTTGCATCGTCGTCGCATGAGCGTCGACGATGGTGCATTCATCTCCAAACGAGAGGCTAATCGATGTTCGTCGTGTATTGGCTTGGCGACAACCCTGACGCCGAAGGCGCGGCACGCTACAAGCGCTTCGATGCGAACGCGCTCGCCGATGCGCTGCGTTTCGCCGAAGACCTGCGCCGCCGTCAAGCCGCTGGCGAGAACATCGGCTTCGTCACGCTATGCAGTGAAAACCCGCATTCGGTCGGCAAGCCCGGCGTCGCCGATCCGCCCGCCGACTACGACTGGAAAAAGCGCAGACGTTAGTTTTGCGCGGTCGCGGATGCGTCGTCCTGCCATCCGCCGCCGAGCGACTTGTACACGGCGATGAGATCGGTCGTCACGTTGACGGTCGATTGCGCGAGCTGCTCGCGCGTCTGCGCAAGCTGACGTTCGGCATCGAGCACGGTCACGAAAGGCGTGAGTCCTTTGCGATAACTGTCCGTCGCGAGTTGCAGGCTGACGCGATTCGCCTCGACCGTGCGCGTGAGCGCCGCGCGCCGGTCCTGTTCGGTCCGATACGAAACCAGCGCGTTATCCACTTCCTGCAACGCGTTGAGCACCGTCTGCCGATACTGCAACGCCGCTTGCCCCGCCTGCGCCTTCGCCACGCGCACGTTCGCGCGCAACGCGCCGCCTTCGAAAATCGGCAGCGAAATGCTCGGCCCGACCGACCAGAACAGGCTCGACCAATGCGCGAGATAGCGCGCCTTCGTTGCACGCGTGCCGACCTGCCCAGTTAGTGAGATATCCGGATACATCTGCGCCACCGCGACGCCGACTTCAGCGGTCGCGGAATGCAGTTGCGCCTCCGCGCGGCGAATGTCTGGACGACGGCGCGCGAGCGTCGACGGCAAGCCGATCGGCACGACCGGCGGCACCGGCGGCAACGCGCGCGCATCGGACAGTTCCGCGTCGAGCGTGCCCGGCGCGTTGCCGGTGAGCACGGCGAGACCGTTCATCGCCTGCGCGATCTGCGCATCGAGCGTCGGCAGTTGCGCCTGCAACGATCCGACTTGCGCGCTCGCGCTCTGCACGTCCTGCTGGCTCGTCAGGCCGACGCGCGCCTGTTCGCGCGTGAGATCGAGAATCTGCTCTTCGGCGTCGATCTCGGCGAGTGTGATCTGCTTGATCGCCTGCGCGCCGCGCAATTGCGCATACGTGCGTGCGACTTCCGATTCGAGCGAAACGAGCGCGTCGTTGCGACTTTCGATTTCAGCCTGCGTCTGCGCATTCGCCGATTCCACCGAACGCCGCACGCGGCCAAAAAGATCGAGTTCCCACGATGCGTCGAAGCCGTCCTGAAACAGCGTGACCGGACCGGTCGCGGAATCGAGTCCCTGACGGATCTGCGCGCCGTTCGCGCCGAGACCGTCGAGCTTGTCGTACACGCCTTGCGATTCGAGCAGGCCTTTCAAGCCGAGTTGCTGACGCTTCACGCTCGCATTCGCGCTCAACTGCGGCAAGCCCTGCGCCGCCGCCGACACGCTCTCTTCCCGCGCCGCCGCGATGCGCAGCACCGCGCTCTGCAAATCGAGATTGCCCGCGATGGCGCGTTCGATCAGCGCATCGAGCGTCGCATCGTTGAACTGCTTCCACCAGCGCGGATCGGGATCGGCGGAAGTCTGCGCCGTCGATGGCGCGTCGGCATGGGGCACGCGCGGATCGTCCGGCGCGTTCTGCGCGCGCTGCGTGTCGCGCCAGTTAGCGGGAACATCGGCTTTCGGCGGCGTGAAATCCGGGCCGACCGCGCACGCGCTCAATGCGAGCGCGAACATCGGAATGAACGGAATGATTGGACGCAGCTTCATCTCAATGCCCTCCCGCCTGGCCCGAAGCCTTCACGGGCGAAAAGAAAAACGTGAGCGGTATGAACATGAACGCGAAGATCGCGCACGCGGCGAACACGTCGAGATACGCGAGGATGGTCGCCTGCGATACGAGCGTCTTGTACATCTGCCCGGTCGCGGCGGACATCGCTTGCGACATCGTCTGGCCACTGTCCATCAGCGTGCGCGCGATGCGTTGCACCGACTCGTTGTACGGCTGATTGAGCGGCGTCAGATGCTCGACCATATGCGCCATGTTCGCCTGCGTGCGCTCGCGGATCATCGCGGTCGCGAGCGAGATGCCGATCGATCCCGCGACGTTGCGAAACATCGTGAAGAGCGCGGAGGCATCGTTGTTCAGCGACTTCGGCAGTGACAGATACGCGAGCGTCGTGACCGGCACGAACAGAAAGCCGATGCCGATGGATTGCGCGCTGCGCATCTTCGTCAGCGTCACGTAATCGACGTTCGGCACGAGATGATGCGAATACAAGAGCGCGCATCCCATCAGAAAGAAGCCGAACGCGACGAGAAAGCGCGTCTGGATCACGTTCATCAGCTTGCTGACGACGGGAATCAGGAACACGATGCAGATCGCGCCCGGCGAGAGCACGAGGCCCGCGAGCGTCGCCGTGTAGCCGAGCTGCTGTTGCGCGAGCTGCGGTATCAGCACGGCGCTGCCGTACAGCACCGATGCGAATCCGACGATAGCCGCCGAACCGAGCGCGAAGTTGCGATCTTTCATCACGCGAAGATCGACGACGGGCCGCTTCGCGTACAGCAGCCAGAATGTCGCGCCGACGATGCCTACCGCCGCGAGCACCGCGAACGTCACGATGAAGTTCGACGCGAACCAGTCGTCGTCCTCGCCGCGATCGAGAAATACTTGCAGACAGCCGAGCCCGAGCGCGATGAGGCTGATGCCGACCACATCGATGCCGATCTTCTTCGGGTCTTGCCGTTTTTCCCACGGCGGATCTTCGACGAACTGCATCACCGCGATGGTCGTCAGCACGCCCACCGGCACGTTGATGAGAAAGACCCAGCGCCAGGTGAAGTTATCGGTGATCCAGCCGCCGAGCGTCGGTCCGAGCACCGGCGCGACGACGATCGCGACCGCCGAGATCGAGAACGCGCGGCCGCGCTGCTCGGGCGGAAAGGTATCGAGAATGATCGATTGCTGGCTCGGTTGCAGGCCGCCGCCGAAGAAGCCCTGCAGAATCCGGAAGACGATCAGTTCACCGAGATTCGACGCGATGCCGCACATGAACGAGCAGACCGTGAACGCCCCGATGCAGATGAGAAAGTAGCGCTTGCGCCCGAGTATCTTCGAGAAGTACGCCGAAAGCGGCAGCACGATGCCGTTCGCGACGAGATAGGACGTGAGTGTCCACGTCGCTTCGTCGTAGCTCGCGGACATCGTGCCGGAAATGTGCGGCAGCGCGACGTTCACGATGGTCGTGTCGAGCACTTCCATGAACGCCGCGAGCGTGACGACCACGGCGATGAGCCACGGATTCGCGCTCGGCTTCCAGCCGCTGTGGTCGTGTTCCGCGGTGCTGTCGCTCATGATGTCAATGGCGCAGCATGACGGTCGGCACGACCGAAAGCCCGAGCGGCAGCGATGTGCCCGGCTTCAATCCATCGTCGATGACGATCTTCACCGGCACGCGCTGCACGATCTTCACGAAGTTGCCCGTCGCGTTTTCGGCGGGGAACGCGGAGAAGCGCGATCCGCTGCCGAGCTGCACGCTGTCGACGTGGCCGTGCAGCTTCATGTCGGGATACGCATCGACGTCGATATCGACCTTGTCGCCCGGCTGCATCCGATCCAGTTGCGACTCCTTGAAGTTCGCGCTGATCCAGACGCGCGTCGTGACGAGCGAAAGTATCGACGTGCCCGCCTGCAGGAACGTGCCGTATTGCACGTTGCGCTTCGTGATCCAGCCATCGGCGGGCGCGCGCAGTTCCGTGTACGAGAGATTCAGTTGCGCCGATTCGACTTGCGCCTGCGCCTGCCGCACTTGCTGACGCCGCTCCTCGACGGTCGCCACGACTTGCGCGATCTGCTGCGGCACGAGGCTCGCGGTGCGGACCTGCGCACGCGCCTGCGCGACGTTCGCCTGCGCGCTCTTTTGCTGCGCGTCCGCGGTGTCGATGTTTTGTTGCGACGTCGCGCGGATATCGACGGAATGCTGCCGCTCGTACGCCGCGCTCGCCTGCGCGAGATTGGCGCGCGCGTTGAGCTCCTGCGCCTGGGCCTCTGCGAGCTGCGCTGGATACTGCACGCGCGCCACTTCGAGCTGCGTTTGCGCCGCGTGCAGTTGCGCCTGCGCGAGACCGAGCTGCGCGTTGGCCTGATCGAGTTGCGCCTGATAATCGCGCGGATCGATCCTGATGAGCAGATCGCCTTTGTGCACGAAGCGGTTGTCGTCGATGTTCATCGTCACGACATAGCCCGATACCTTCGGCGCGATCGTGACGGCATCGCCGTCGGTGTAGGCGTCGTCGGTGCTGACCTGATTGCGCGTCAGGAACCACCAGACGAACGCGCCGATCGCCAGCACCACGACGACGACGCCCAGAATGATCAGCGGCTTTTTGCCGGGCTTCTTGCGCGCTTTGTCTTCCGCTTTGTCTTCCGCTTTGTCGCCGTCGTCTTTCGCGTCCTTGCGCTCATTCTCGCGCGCTTCGTCTTGAGTATCGGAGTCGTCTCGGTCTGACATCGCCGCTCGCTATCGGGTAATCGGGTGAGACCCGGACGAACGCCGGGCGAAGTTGCGCGAATGCCGGAGCGCTCGGACGCTCGATCAAGGCATTCGGAAGGCACACGATCAGCAAACGGTATTCCCTTACGGTTTCGATACGCGAAGGCGCAGCGGCGCGGGCGCAATGGCCAGCGATCCAGTCGCTTTGTAAAAGATGCAATTGCGCGCTCATTTCCCGCTAACTTTGCGAGCCGATCATCCGCTCTGAACCAAACAGACGGAGACTCATCATGTACAAGCACATTCTCGTCGCGGTCGGCACGAGCCTCAGCGAAAGCGCCCTGACCACCGCCATCACGCGCGCCCGCGACTGCAACGCGCGGCTGACCGCGCTGCACATCGTCGATCAGGCGCCGTGGTGGGCCATCGTCACCGCCGACAGCAATCCGGGCGAAACGCTCGATGTCATCGAGGATCACGCGCGCGCCGTCACGCACTATGCGGCGCGATTGATCGATAGCGCAGGCATCGACGGCATTGCGCGCAGCGTCACGCAGCCGCTCGACGGCACGAGCGTCGGCGAACTGATCGCGCGCGAGGCGAAAGCGGCGGGCGCGGATCTGATCGTGCTCGGCGGCGAGGCGGAAACCGGCTGGCGGCACGGCGAAGCGCGTCTGCGCGATGTAGTGTGCTCGCACGCAACATGCGACGTGCTGATCGCGGCGCACGCGAGCGCACCGCTTTCCGCAGGAACCGATCACGCGCGCGTCGCCGCTTCGTCGGCCTGCGCTGGCACGCGCGTATCACATCGTCAGAGCGCGCCGCGCAAGTGAGCTGCAAGCTGCACGATGCCGATCGAAATCTGCTTCTCACGTTTCGGATCGAGCCGGCCGACCGGCACGCTCGTCGATACCGCGACGCGCTTGCCCGCCGGCGTCATCCCGACGTAAGCCGCGAAACACGCGAGGCCTTCCGCGACTTCCTCGCGCTCGACCGCGAGACCGCTCGCGCGAATCGACGCGAGTTCGCGCAGTAGCGCCGCGCGCCGCGTGATGGTGCGCGGCGTCACCGCTTCGAGACGGTCGGGCAGGCGCTCGATCACGGCTTCATCGGTCATTCCGGAAAGCAGCGCCTTGCCGAGCGCGCAGCAATGCGCGGGCAGACGCGAGCCGAGATCCGACACGAGCCGCACCGGACGATGCGCGTCCTCGCGCGCGATGTAGACAACCTGCACGCCGTCGAGCACGGCGAGCTGCACGACCTCGTTGTGCTTGTTGATGAACGCGCCGGCGCCTTCGCGAAACGCGGCTTGCAGCTTGTCGTGCCGCACATAGGCGTTGCCGAGCTCGAAGAGACCGACGCCGATCATGTAGCCGTCGTCGCGCTTTTCGATCCATTGCATGCGCGCGAGCGTTTCCAGCATCAGATAAAGCGTGCTGCGCGAGAGGCCGGTTTGTTCCGCGAGCGCGGCCGCACGCACCGGTTTCGCGGCGGCGGCGAGCGCTTCGAGAATGTCGCTGGCGCGGCGCAGCGCGGGAACGTCGTAAGTTTTTTCCATGACCGCATTATTCCAACGGGTTGGACATTTAATCAACCCAATGGACACTCTTCGACACGCGGGCTACGATCGGCATTCCTCTCCCGCCTGTCATCGCATTCATGCAAACCGTCAACGTCTCCTCCTGTCTGCCCGAAGATTTCGCCGACGCCGTGCTGATCGGCCGTGTCTGGCGCCCTGCGCCCGTGAACGGTCCCGCCGTCGTCGCGGTGCGCAAGGGCGAAGTGTTCGACATCACGCGCGCCGCGCCGACCACCGCCGACCTCTTCGATCACGCCGATGCGCTCGACATCGCCCGCAACGCCGAAGGCGAGCATCTCGGCAACGTTCAGGATCTGCTGCAAGCGACGCTCGATGCATCCGCCGGCGGCCTGCGCCTGCTCGCACCCTGCGACGTGCAGGCGGTGAAGGCGTGCGGCGTCACGTTCGCGGTGAGTTTGCTGGAGCGCGTCATCGAAGAGCAGGCGGGCGGCGACGCAAGCCGCGCGCAGGAAGTGCGCGACACGATCAACAAGCTGATCGGCGCGGATCTGTCGAAGATCGAGCCCGGCTCGGACGCCGCGATGAAGCTGAAGGCCGAACTGGAGCGTCGCGGCGCGTGGTCGCAATACATGGAAGTGGGCATCGGGCCGGACGCGGAAGTGTTTTCGAAGTCGCAGCCGATGTCCTCGGTCGGGTTCGGCGCGGATGTCGGCCTGTATCCGACGTCGAAATGGAACAACCCGGAGCCGGAGATCGTGCTGGCGGTGAATGCGCGTGGCGAGATCGTCGGCGCGACGCTCGGCAACGACGTGAATCTGCGCGATATCGAAGGCCGCAGCGCGCTGTTGCTGGGCAAGGCGAAGGACAACAACGCGTCGTGCGCGATCGGCCCGTTCGTGCGTCTTTTCGACGAGCGCTTCACGCTGGATTCGGTGCGCGCGACGAGCGTGTCGCTGCGCATCGAAGGCGCGGACGATGGCTTCGTGCTCGAAGGCGTGAGCCACATGAGCGAGATCAGCCGCGATCCGGCGGATCTCGTCACGCAGACGCACGGCGCGCATCATCAGTATCCGGATGGATTCATGCTGTTCCTCGGCACGATGTTCTCGCCGATCAAGGACCGCGACACCGAAGGCGGCGGCTTCACGCATCATCTCGGCGATGTCGTGACGATCTCGACGCCCAGTCTCGGCGCGCTCGTCAATACGGTGAAGCTGTCGACGGAAATCGAGCCGTGGACGTTCGGGGTGCGGGCGCTGTATCGGAGTCTTGCGGCGCGGGGGCTGGTTTAACGCGCTCTAAGAAGCCCCGAACCGAAACCCCTTCGCTGCCCCTCTCGTCACCAGTTGCACCGGCGTTTCCATATACGGCGACAAGTCTCTCTGCCGCCGCTTCTCCACGAGCGCCTTCACCGCGACATCCAGACCGAACACCGCCTGCCGCGCGCCGAATTGCTCGACGGTCGCAAGCAGGCGGCCGTCGTCGAGCATCGGCTGCACGGTTTCGATGTTGTTGTAGCCCGTCACCAGCACGCGGCCCCTTTTTCCGGCGATGCGGATCGCGTCGATCGCGCCCATCGCGATGTTGTCGTTCGCGCAGAGCAAGCCGCGCAAGTCCGGATGCGCATAGAGCATCTCCAGCGCACTCGCCTTGCCGCTCACGAGGGTCCAGTCGCCGCTGTCGACGGCGGCGATACGCATGCCCGCCGCGTTCATCGCGTCCGTGAAGCCGACCGTGCGCTGCTGCGCGTTGCGATCGTTCGCCGGCCCGCCGATGATCGCGACTTCATCGCCCGCCTTCAGCTTCGAGCCGAGATACCCACCGACGAGCCTCGCCCCGCGCCGGCTGTCCGGTCCGACGAACGGAATCGTGACGCGCGCCGCGTCCTGCGCGGCTTCGTCGAAAGGATTGTCGATGGCGATTACGATGATGCCCGCCGCGATCGCCTTCGCCGCCACCGGCAGCAGCGCCTTCGAATCCGCCGGCGCGATGACGATCGCGTTGACCTTCGCTTCGATGAGCGACTCGACGATGTGAATCTGCCCGGCGACGTCGTTGTCGGTGAGCGTGCCGTTCGTCGTGAGATCGAGCTGCGATGCGTAATGGCGCTGATAGTTGCGCGCGCCTTCGATCATCGACACGACGAACGGATCGCCGAGCGACTTCATCACGAGCGCGACGGTCGCCTTGTCCGATGCCGCGCGCACGTCGCGCACGCGCGCGAACGCACACGCGCTCATGGCGCATGCGGCAAGCAGGCGGCGGCGGACGAGGCTCGTCATGAAATTTTGAGACGGATGAAAACGTCCCATTGTAGACGCACGCGACCAGTCGTCCGATGAGGACAAATTCTCAGCGCGATGCCGCTTCCACGAGCGCGGCCGCGCCGTTATCCGCTGCTTCGACGTTCATTTTTTCCACGCGAGCGCAATGAACTCGGCGCACAGCGCTTCCATGCCGAGCGCGTCTTCATCGTCGAAGCGGTTCGGCACGGGGCTATCGACGTCCCACACGCCGATCAGCGCGCCGTCGCTTCCGACGAGCGGCACGACGATCTCCGAGCGCGACGCCGAATCGCAGGCGATGTGGCCCGGAAACGCGTGCACGTCCGGCACCACCTGCGTGCGCCGTTCGCGCGCCGCCGTGCCGCAGACGCCGCGTCCAAGCGCGATCCGCACGCACGCCGGCTTGCCCTGAAACGGCCCGACCACGAGTTCGGTGCCGTCGAACAGATAGAAGCCGGCCCAGTTCAGATCCGGCAGCGTGTGATAGATGAGCGACGAAAAATTCGCCGCGTTGGCGATGAAGTCGGTTTCATCGGCGATGAGCGCGCGGGCTTGCTGCAGCAGATCGTCGTATTGCGCGGCCTTGGTCGCGTGCGTGGCTTCGGAAATCGAGAACATGAAACGGCGGCCAATGTGTCGAAAAGTGTCGCCGACGATAGCACATCGATCCGCACGACGCTGCGCGCGCCGCGCGTCGAAAGCTGGCTGCAAAGCCGTGTCGCAAAGCTTGGAACTGACGATTGCATCGCCTAGTGTGAAAGCGCACCGGGTCCGCGGTTTGCAATGGTCGCGCAGCGCGTTTCGCATTCCGCTGAACAAAATGCTTCGGGATTTCCCTGCTTTACTTCGCCGCGCCGTCGGTCTTAAATAAATCAACTTGATTTAATTAATGGCCACGACTCGATGGCCGGCTACTTCGGAGACAGCGCGTGAAATCCCCAAGCGGCAGAGGCAGCAATTCCGCGAGCGTGCGCCGGTACAACGAACGTCTGCTGCTGCAGGCGCTGCGGCGCACCGAGCCGGCATCGAAGGCCGACCTCGCGCGTCACGCGAATCTCACGAGCACGGCGGTCGGCAGCATCGTCGAATCGTTGGAAAATGCGGGCCTGATCGAATACACCGGTCGTCGTCTCGAAGGGCAGCGCGGCCAGCCCGCGTCGCTGATCCGGCTCGATCCGCGCGGCGCGTTCGGTATCGGCGTGCGGCTGGATCGCACGGGCATCGAAACGGTGCTCGTGAATTTCGCCGGCGACGTGCTCGCCCGCAGCGCGCTGGATGCCATCCTGCCGCATCCGTCCGAAGTGCTCAAAATCGTGCAACGCGACGTCAAAAGCATGCTTCGCCTGCTTTCCGAGCCGGAGCGCGAGCGGCTGACGGGCATCGGCATCGCGCAGCCCTTCAATCTCGGCAGCTGGCTGCGCGAACTCGGCCTGCCCGCCGAACGCTTCCGCGCGTGGGACGAAACCGATTTCGCCGATGAACTGGCGCGCACGCTCTCGCTGCCGGTTTTCAGCGAAAACGACGGCAACGCCGCCGCGACGGCCGAGCTTTTCTACGGCCACGGCCGCAGTTGCGACGACTTCGTCTATCTCTTTCTCGGCTCCGCGATTGGCGGCGGCATCGCGATCAACGGCGACTGCCTGCGCGGCGCGTCGGGCAATGCGGGCGACATCGGCGTGATTCCGGTGCCGCCGAGCCGCCTGCCGTCCGCGCCGCAACCGGCCGGCCAGTGGGACATCCTGCTGTCGCGCGCATCGCTGAACGCGCTCGTGCGGCATCTCAACTACTGTGGCGCCGCGGCCGATAACCGCGTCGATCTGCAGGCTTGCATCGAGCGCAGTCTTCCCGCCGTCGACGAATGGATCGACGACTGCATCGAAGCGCTCGCGCCCGCCCTGCGCGCGACGCTCTGCGTGCTCGACGTGCCGATGGTCGTGATCGATTCCGACATCGACGGCGGCCTCCTCGACAAGCTCGTCGCACGTCTGTCGACGACGCTCGCCGCCAACGCGCCCGAAGCGCGCGGCACCCCGACGCTCGTGCGCGGCTCCTTCGGCCCGGATGCGGGCGCGATCGGCGCGGCCACGTTGCCGATGTTCTTCAACTTCTCACCGCGCGCGGCGATCCGCCACGCGGGCATCAAACCGCAGGAGATGAACCATGCCGCATGATGCTTCCAGCCGACCGCCGCTGCTCGAAATGCGCGGCATCAGCAAAACCTTTCCCGGCGTGCGCGCGCTGAACGACGTGCGTCTGTCGGTCTATCCCGGCGAAGTGCATTCGCTGATGGGCGAAAACGGCGCGGGCAAATCCACGCTGATGAAAATCCTCTCGGGCGCGTATCAGGCCGATGCCGGCGGAGAAATCCTGATCGACGGCAAGACCGTCACCATCGACGGGCCGCTCGCCGCGCGCGCGCTCGGCGTCGCGGTGATCTATCAGGAACTGAGCCTCGCGCCGAATCTTTCCGTCGCGGAGAACATTTACGCGGGGCGCGAATTGCGGCGCGGCAGGCTCGTCGATCGCGCGGGCATGGAGCGCGGCTGCACCGACGTGCTCAAGCGTCTCGGTGCGAACTTCAAGCCGCATACGCTCGTCGGCGACCTGTCGATCGCGGAGCGGCAACTCGTCGAAATCGCGCGCGCCGTGCATGCTCACGCGCGCATCCTCGTGATGGACGAGCCGACCACGCCGCTCTCCTCGCGCGAAACCGATCGCCTGTTCGAGCTCGTGCGGCAACTGCGCGAGGAAGGCATCGCGATCATCTACATCAGTCATCGGATGGCGGAGATTTATGAACTGAGCGACCGCGTTTCGGTGCTGCGCGACGGCGCGTACGTCGGCACGCTGATGCGCGACGAACTCTCCGCCGACAGCCTCGTCAAGATGATGGTCGGCCGCGACATCTCCGGCTTCTACAAGAAGCAGCACGCGCCTTACGATCCGGGCAACGTCGTGCTGTCCGTGCGCGATATGGCGGACGGCAATCGCGTGAAAGGATGCAGCCTCGATCTGCACAAGGGCGAAGTGCTGGGCATCGCGGGACTCGTCGGCGCGGGACGCACGGAGTTCGCGCGTCTGATCTTCGGCGCGGAACCGGCGATACGCGGCGAAGTGTCGATGCACGGGAAGCCGCTCAAGCTGCGCACGCCGCGCGACGCGATCGATGCCGGTCTCGTCTATCTGACGGAAGACCGCAAGGGCCAGGGCCTCTTCCTCGACATGAGCGTGCGCGACAACATCAATATCACCGTCGCCGGACGCGATGCGAAAGCCGGCGTGATGGACCTGCCGCGCGGCAACGCGCGCGCGAAGGACGCGATCGCCGCGCTGACCATCCGCGTGCCGAACATGCGCGTGAACGTGGGCGCGCTGTCAGGCGGCAATCAGCAGAAGGTGCTGCTGTCGCGCCTGCTCGAAACCAAGCCCGAAGTGCTGATTCTCGACGAGCCGACACGTGGCGTCGATATCGGCGCGAAGTCGGAGATTTATCGAATCATCAACGATCTCGCGCGGTCGGGCGTCGGCGTGATCGTCATCTCGAGCGAGCTGCCGGAAGTGATCGGCGTGGCGGACCGCGTGCTCGTGATGCGCGAAGGCGAAATCGCGGGCGAACTCGGCGGCCATTCGGGCAAGCCGATTTCGCAGGAAGGGATCATCGAACTGGCGACGGGCTCGAAGGTCGCGCTCGATCAGGCGGCTTAAAGGATATCTGGAGAGAGACATGGCTAACACGACGAAACACCACGACAGCGCGCCGGTTGCGAAGGCGGAGAGCGTATCGCAGCGGCAGAACCGCATCGAGCATCGCGAACGCATGCAGGTGCTGATGCGAACCGCGGGCATGCTGCCCGTGCTGATCCTGCTGTGCATCGGCTTCGGCATCGTCACCGACGGCTTCTTCAGCTTCCAGAATCTGTCGATCGTCACGCAGCAGGCATCGATCAACATCGTGCTCGCGGCGGGCATGACCTTCGTGATTCTGACGGGCGGCATCGACTTGTCGGTCGGCTCGATTCTCTCGGCGGGCGCGGTCGCCGCACTGCTCGCATCGAACATTCCGGGATGGGGATGGCTCGGCATTCCCGCCGCGCTCGCCGTCGGTCTCGGCTTCGGCGTCATCAACGGATTGCTGATCGCGCTGCTCAAGCTGCCGCCGTTCATCGTGACGCTCGGTTCGCTGACCGCCGTGCGCGGTATCGCGCGGCTCATCGGTCACGATACGACGATCTTCAATCCGCAATTGCCGTTCGCCTTCATCGGCAACGACACGCTCTTCGGCGTGCCCTGGCTCGTCATCATCGCGCTGCTCGTCGTGCTGGTGTCGTGGTTCATCCTGCGACGCACGGTGCTCGGACTGCGCATCTATTCGGTCGGCGGCAATCCGGAAGCGGCGCGTCTTTCCGGCATCAAGGTGTGGGGCATCCAGCTTTTCGTCTACGCGATCTCGGGCCTGCTCGCCGGTCTCGGCGCCGTGATGTCGGCCGCGCGTCTCTACGCCGCGAACGGTTTGCAACTCGGCCAGTCGTATGAACTCGACGCCATCGCCGCGGTCATTCTCGGCGGCACGAGCTTCGTCGGCGGCGTGGGTTCGATCGTCGGCACGCTGGTCGGCGCACTCATCATCGCGGTGCTCTCCAACGGCCTCGTGCTGCTCGGCGTGTCGGATATCTGGCAGTACATCATCAAGGGCCTCGTGATCATCGGCGCGGTGGCGCTCGATCGTTACCGTCAGCGCGGCTCGGCTCGCACCTGATCTGGCTGAACCGGGCGCATTCGGGTCCGCTTGCGCCCGCCCTCAAAAATATGGACCACCCCGGAGACAACAACATGCGCAAACACAACAAGCTTTTCGCCAGCGTCGCACTCGCTCTCGGTTTCACGATGTCGCTATCCGCGCACGCCGCCGACAAGCAGTTGAAGTCCATCGGCATCACGGTCGGCTCGCTCGGCAATCCGTACTTCGTGACGATCTCGAGGGGCGCGGAAGCGAAGGCCAAGACGCTCAATCCGAACGTGAAGGTGACGGCTGTTTCGTCGGATTACGACATGAACAAGCAGTTCACGCAGATCGACAATTTCATTTCGGCGAAGGTCGACATGATCCTGCTGAACGCCGTCGATCCGAAGGCGATCGAGCCGGCGGTGAAGAAGGCGCAGAAGGCGGGCATCGTCGTGGTCGCGGTGGACGTCGCGGCGGCCGGCGCGGACGCGACCGTGCAGACCAACAATGTGCAGGCCGGCGAGATTGCCTGCGATTATCTGGCGAAGAAGCTCAACGGCAAGGGCAACGTGGTGATCGAGAACGGGCCGCAAGTGTCGGCGGTGATCGATCGCGTGAACGGTTGCAAGAGCGTGCTCGCGAAGAACCCGGGCATCAAGGTACTTTCCGACGATCAGGACGCGAAAGGCTCGCGCGAAGGCGGCATGAACGCGATGCAGGGTTATCTGACGCGTTTCCCGAAGCTCGACGGCGTGTTCGCGATCAACGATCCGCAAGCGATCGGCACGGACCTCGCGGCGAAGCAACTGCATCGGAACAACATCGTGATTACGTCGGTGGATGGCGCGCCCGATATCGAAACCGCGCTCAAGACCGACACGATGGTTCAGGCGTCGGCGAGCCAGGATCCGTGGGCGATGGCGCAGCAGGCGGTGAGCGTCGGCTACGATCTGATGAACGGCAAGAAGCCCGCCAACTCGACGATCCTGCTGCCGTCGACGCTCGTCACGCGCGACAACGTCGGCAGCTATAAGGGATGGTCGTCGCCGCGATGAGCGACACCGTCGCTATTTGATCGGCACCACGCGCAGCGCGCTCGGCTTGTCCGGCGCGCTCGACCGATCCACGACGACGAGCCGTTTGCGCGCGACGTCCACCGCCACGCCGCGCGGCGATTGCAGATCGTCGGCGATGACCGTCGCGCGGCCGCGCTTCGAGATGCTGCATACGGCGTGCGCGCCGCATTTCGTGAAGAGCCGGCCGTCGGGCGTCGCGGCCATCAGGTCGGGCGCTTCGACGGTCGCGAAGACATCGCTCGCCGGCACGGGCGCGCTCGCCGCCCGCGCCGACTGCAAGTCCACCTGGTAGATGCGGTTCGCGGCCTGATCGCTGATGTAGAGCGTGTCGCCGACCGTAACCAAGCCGACCGGCTTGCCCAATCCGGTGACGATGTCGCGCTCGATCACCTGCCGCGGCGCCGTGCCACGCGTAATCACGCTGACGCCGCCTTCTGCCGGCGCGCCACCCTCCTCCATGAACCAGCTCGACAGAAACGTGCCGCCATCGAGCACGAGCAGGCCGACACGCCGCCGCGCGGAATTCGTGTCCGATGCGAGCGCGACCTGACCGCTCGGCGCGACATCGTAGATCGCGGCCGACGTGCCGAAGCCGAATTGCTCGACGAGCAGATGACCGTTCGGCGCGAACGCGATCTGGCTCAGGCTCGTGCGTTCGCCCTCGGCTGCCGGAATGCGCGCGTAGAGCGAAAAGGCGGGCGCGTCCTCTTCGCCGATATGCGACGTCATCACGACGCCGTTGGTCCGGTCGTCGGTGACGAACACGGCGCCGTCCGAATCGCGCACTGCGACGCCGTTTGGCGTGCCCGCGAGCGGGACGGTTTGCACGGCCGCGTCCGGCGGGACGGAGCCGCACGCCGCGAGGAACATCGTCATTGCGATTGCCGCCATCAGCCGACGCTTCATGCACTTCTCCCGTCGATGAGCCCGGCGCAAGGGCGTCGGACCGAACGACCAATATAGCGCGGCTTGCGACAGGTCAATCCGGCGAAGCGTCGTATCCGCGCTTGAATGCGGACGCCCGGGCCGGCCGTTCCCATGCCGCCAGCCGTTGCAGCGCGACGAGTCCGAGCAGCGCGAGCGCGAGTCCCAACGTGAAATCAGCGTGTACGCCCGCACGGTCGACGATCGTGCCGCCGACCGCCGATCCCACCGCAATCGCCACCTGGATGATGCTCACGAACATCGCGGAACCCGCTTCGGGCAAGTCCGCCGTGCCGCGCTGAATCCACACGCTGAAGCACAGCGGCAAGGCGCCGAACGCAATGCCCCACAGCAGCATCCCCGCCGTTTCGCCGATGATCGAGTGCTCCAGCAGCAGCATCGACGAAATCGCGCCGAGCAGCAGCAACACCATCGCGGCGACCGACTTCTTGAGATGACCGGAGACGACCATCGACATCAGCGCATTCGAGAAGAAGCCGACGAGGCCGAAGCCGAAGAGCAGCAGCGTGATGGTGCTCAACGAGAAGTCCTGTTCGAGCAGCGGCGCAATGTACGTGTAGGTCGAGAAATGCGCGCCGAAAACGAGCGCGACCATCAGCATGCTCAATCGCGTGTGAGGACGCGCGAGCAGCTTTCTGAAATCGGCGATGCGCAACGCCGATGCCGACGGCAACGAAGGCACGAGCAGCGCCTGTGCAATCAGCGCCACGGCGACGAGTCCCGCCGTCGCCGCGAACGAGAAACGCCACGACGCGAACGACGCGATGAACGTGCCGAGCGGCACGCCGACGACCGTCGCGAGCGTCACGCCGGTCAGAATGGTCGCGGTGGCCTTCGCTGCATCTTTCGGCTGCACGAGTCGCGGCGCGGCGGCGGTCGCAAGGGTCCAGAAGCCGCCCAACGCGGCGCCGAGCATGGCGCGGCCCGCGAGCATGACCGGCAGATTGTTCGCGACGGCGCTGACGAGGTTCGCGATCAGAAGGACGGCGGTGAGGAGCAGGAAGACATATCGCCGATCCATTCGGCCCGCGCTGACGATGAGCGTCGGGGCGAATATCGCGGCCATGACGCCGGGCGTCGTCACCATGAGACCCGCGACGCCGGGCGACACGCCGAGATCGTGCGCGATCTGCGGCAGCAAGCCGACGGGCAGGAATTCGGCCGTCACGAACGCGAACGCGCTCACGGCCACGGCGATGACGGCGAGCCATTGGCGCATCGACGTCGAACGTCCTTCCGGCGATGCTGCAATTGCTGGTGTATCGATTTGCATGATGGCACTGAGGCTAGATTGGAGTTGGCCACTTTAAGCGCGCTTCCAATCGGGAAAAAGCCGTGTGCCTTGAACAGAGATGCCGGCGCGGACGAACAATGTCCGCGCCGGCTGCGTGAATCAGCCCCGCACGAATGCGAGCAGGTCTGCGTTGAGGACGTCCGCGTTGACGGTCAGCATGCCGTGCGAGAAGCCCGGATACGTCTTCAGCGTGCCGTTCTTCAGCAGCTTGATGGACTTCAGCGCGGCATCGGCGATCGGCACGATCTGGTCATCCTCGCCATGCAGAACGAGCGTGGGGACGGAGATCGACTTGAGATCTTCGGTCTGATCCGTTTCCGAGAACGCCTTGATGCCCTCGTAGTGCGCCTTGGCGCTGCCCATCATGCCCTGACGCCACCAGTTCTGGATGACGCCCTGATGCACCGTCGCGCCCGGGCGGTTGAAGCCGTAGAACGGACCTGCGGGCACATCGACGAAGAACTGCGCGCGGTTGTCCGCGAGCCCTTTGCGCAAACCGTCGAAGACGTCGATAGGCAGGCCTTCCGGGTTGGCTTCCGTCTTCAGCATGAGCGGCGGCACAGCGCTGACGAGGACCGCCTTCGCGACGCGTCCCGCCGGTTCGCCGTGCTTCGCGACATAGCGGGCGACTTCACCGCCGCCCGTCGAATGTCCGATATGGATTGCGTTGCGCAGATCGAGCGCCTCGACGACCGCGAAGGCGTCGGCGGCGTAGTGATCCATGTCGTGACCGTCCGAGACTTGCGACGAGCGGCCGTGTCCGCGCCGGTCGTGCGCGATCACGCGATATCCCTTCTGGACGAAAAACAGCAATTGCGCGTCCCAATCGTCGGAAGAAAGCGGCCAGCCGTGATGGAAAACGATGGGCTGCGCGTCCTTCGGGCCCCAATCCTTGTAGAAAATTTCGACGTTATCTTTGGTCGTGACGAACGGCATGACAATCCTCTCTCGTTGATGGGATGGAGCGGGATGCCGGCTGGGCGGATCGCTCAGCCGGCTGCGACGTTCTCGCGGGTAGAACAGTACACGTTTGCCCATTTTGTTGCCCAATCGTGCGCCGGGCATGCCGATTATGTGCGGACAGAAATGTCATCGGTGCGACATCGTAATATATTCCCGGATATAGCCCATTTCGCGCGACCCCATGTTTCGAGGAATCATGTCGTCATCGAGCCAGAGCAATTCGAGTAGCCCATATATCGAGATCGGCGGCGCGGTGCAAAGGCCGCTGACGCTCGACGTCGCCGCAATGCGCGAATTCGGGCGCGTGAGCATCGAGCCGTTCGATCTCGTGTGCTTTTCGACGGGCCGCTACATTCGACCGATGGGAAGCTATCGCGGCGTGCCATTGCGCGTGCTGCTCGACGCCGCGGGCGTGCGCCGGCCGGACAACACCGATTTCAAGCGCACCGTGTTCCTCGCGCACGCGCACGATGGCTATGCGGTGACGTTCTCCTGGCACGAGCTTTTCAATACGCCGATCGGCGCGCAGGTGATTGTCGCGTATGAGTGCGAGGATCGCGAACTTGGCATCGAGGACGGATTGCCGGTGCTCGTTTCCGGCGCGGACACGGTGCGCGCGCCGCGCCATCTGAAGCGCCTCGCGCGCGTCGATGCCCACGTTCTGGGTGCGTCGCATCGATGAACGGATCGGCCGATCGCATGCTGTTCGCGCGGGAAATCGGCGCGACGATCACTTCGGCGAAGGAAGTCGCGCTTGCGCGAGGCGTTGAGACGACGTGTGCGCCGGGTTGTCCGCGATGTAAGGATTTTGTGATCCGGTATCCGGACACGCCCTAGATCGCCGCGCACAGACCGGGACTCGCGCTCGTTCGTTCCAAACTCAGAATTTCCCCACTCGAATAAACGCCTCGCATCTCGCGAGGCGTTTCTTCTTTCAGAGTTATCCGTATGAATTTTCAGTTAAGGATGGCTGAAAATTCGGAGTTCTCTGCCGCTAAGCAGTGGCGCGCAGACGCTGACCCCGCCGACTCAATCCCGAAAAGAATCATGAATAAGGGTTTTTACAAACTCGTCTATAGCCGCGTGCGGCATATGCTCGTCGCCGTCGCGGACTTCGCCAGCGCTCATCGCACCGCGCCCGGCGCGCGTCGTCCCGCGACGCGCTCTCATCACGCCGGGCCCGTGCCCGCATTGCGCGCGCTCGTTCTCGCCGCGATGGTCCTTATCGGCAATGTCATCCTGAGCGCGCCGTCAATTGCACAGATAGTCGCGGTGCCCGGCTCGGGCGCTCAAGTCATACAGACGCAAAACGGGTTGCCGCAAGTCAATATCTCGCGACCCAGTTCGGCGGGCGTGTCGGTCAACAATTATTCACAATTCGACGTCCAGCGCCAGGGCGCGATCCTGAATAACGCTGCAACCATCACGCAGACGCAACAGGCCGGATACGTGAATGGCAATCCGAATCTGACGCCCGGTCGTGAGGCGCGGATCATCGTCAATCAGGTGCAGAGTAATGCGCCGTCGCAATTGCGCGGGTATCTCGAAGTGGCGGGATCGCGCGCAGAGGTGGTCGTCGCGAATCCGCAAGGGATTCTGGTCGACGGCGCGGGTTTCATTAATACGTCCCGAGCCGTGTTGACGACCGGAACGCCGAATTTCGGGCCATCGGGGAATCTGACGGGCTTCAACGTCACAGGCGGGACGATCACGCTCTCGGGTACGGGCGTCAGCATCGACAATACGGCGGCCAATGCCGGGATTCCGTCGCTCGGACTTGCGCCCGGCCAGGCGCTCTCGGGCGTGACGATCGGCGGGCTGAGCGGCAATGCGGGCGGCACGAAGGCGGGCGCGGCGAGCGTCAACGGTGGCTCGGGGCTGGTCAATCCGATCATCGCGAGCGCGACCGCGCTCAATGTCCTGAGCAACCTGACGATCCCGCAGGGCGGGCTGTTCAGACCGTCGGGCACGCCGGGCGCGAACTACCTGATCGAGACGAACCCCGCCTTCACGAACCAGAAGTCGTTCATCTCCAGCGACTACTTCCTGCAGCAACTGGGCTTCGATCCGCAGGTCACGGAGAAGCGTCTGGGCGATGGTTTCTACGAGCAACAACTCGTGCGCAACCAGATCACATCGCTGACGGGCCGCGCGGTATTGGGCCCTTACACCGACCTCGAATCGATGTACGAGTCGCTGCTGACCGCGGGGGCATCGCTCGTCAAGTCGCTGGATTTGCCGCTGGGCATGGCCTTGTCGCCGGAGCAGGTGGCGGCGCTGACTTCCAACGTCATCATCCTGCAGACGCAGGTGGTCAACGGGCAGTCCGTGCTGGTGCCGGTCGTCTATCTTGCTGCGGGCAGCCAGCAGAAGATGCAAGGGCCGCTGATCGCGGCGAGCGATGTCGACCTGAAGAACGCGCAGACCTTCACCAACAGCGGCACGGTGCAGGCGGGCAATACGCTGTCGATCGATGGCAAGGCAATCGACAACGCGTTCGGCACGCTGCAAAGCGGCGGGCTGATGTTGCTGACGACGAAGGGCAACGTCGATCTGACGTCGTCGACGGTGAACGCGGGCAGTCTGGCGCTGAAGGCGGGCGGCGACCTGATCCTCAATACGGCGGTCAATACGGTCGATCAGGTGAGCGCGACGGGCGCGACGCGCACCACGACGACGCTCGGACCAATTGCGAACCTGAACGTGGCGGGCAACGCGCTCATCGTGACCGGTGGGAACGTCGAGCAGAACGCGGGCAATCTGAACGTGGGCGGCGGCCTCGACATGACCGTGGGTGGAGACTGGAACCTCGGCGCGGCGCAGACGGGCGAACATAAGGTCGTCGAGCGCGCCAACGGCGTGTCGAACACCAACATCAATCAGATGACGGGCAGCTCGGTGGTCGTCGGTGGTGTGTCGGAGATCGGTGTCGGAGGCGATCTGACCGCGACCGGTGCGAACATCGACCTGGGCGGTGGCGGTGGCGATACGAACATCAAGGGCGCGACGGTCGATGGCGGGCAGGTGTCGGCGTTGATCGGCGGCAATCTGAACATCGAGTCGGTGCAGGATACGAGCCACAGCGCGGCGCATCAGGCGAGTCAGAGCGCCGGTGTCAGCATCAGCCAGGCGGGCGGCAGCGCGAGCTACAGCCAGCAGAAGGGCGACGCGCATGGTGACTATGCGGGCGTTGAGGAACAGTCAGGCATCCATGCGGGTGCGGGCGGGTTCGACATCAACGTGAAGGGGAATACCGACCTGAAGGGTGCGTATATCTCGAGCGATGCGGAGGCCGCAAAGAACACGCTCACGACGGGCACCCTGAGTTTCAGCGATATCGCGAACGCGTCGAACTACGATGCGAAGAGCAGTGGGTTCAGCGCAGGCGGGTCCATGGGGGCACCGAACAGCGCGAAGGCCAATGGTGTGACGGCGGTATCCGATGGCGGGGGCGTCTCGCCGATGATCTCGCAGAACGACAGCGGCAACGAGCACGCGACGACGAAGAGTGGGATCAGTGCTGGGACGATCTCCGGGACGAACAACGTCGCGGTGATCGCGGGCCGCGACGTGAATCTGAACGGCGCGATGATTCAGGCAGGCGGCAATGCGGGTATCAAGGCCGGGCGAGATATCAACGTCGGCACGACCGAATTCACGAGCACGCGCGAGGTGCACACGCACACGGTCAGAACGGCAGTCACGATGAAGTGAGCCGGCAACTCGGCAGCGCGATCGTCGCGGGCGGCAAGGTGATGACCCTCTCCGAGCGCGATACCACGCTCACCGGTTCGCCCCTCCGATTTCCTTCGTGTATCCTCTCGGGCATGGCGACGACCCTGAAAACACCGGAAAACGCATCAGACACCGACGCGGCGAACCAGCCGATCGAAGTGCGCTTTCGCATGCGCATCACGAAAGGCGAGACCATCGCCATCGGTCCGGGCAAGGTGTCGCTGCTCGAAGCGGTGCGCAAGCACGGCTCGATATCGGCGGCGGCGCGCAGCCTCGACATGTCGTACCGGCGCGCGTGGCTGCTCATCGACGAGCTCAATCGCTCGCTCAAATCGCCCGCGACCATCTCCGAACAAGGCGGGCAAAGCGGCGGCGGCTGCGTGCTGACGCCCGTCGGCGAAAGCATCGTGCGGCTTTATCGCGATGTCGAAACACAGGCGCAAGCCGCGTGCGCCGAGCAGATCGAATCGCTCACGCAGTTGCTCAAGCCCTAACCGTGTCGTAAGCAGAACGCCGACGGCGGCGGCGCGCTCGCCTGACCGCCACGCGCGCCAAACGTGAGCCGTCCGACGAACTCCACGAAACTCGCGACGCTCGCGGTGCGCAACGGCGAATACTCGATGCCATGCCGGTCGCAGACGCGCTTGAGCAGGCTCATCGAATCGTGATCGATGCAATCGACGGGAAACAGCACGACATCCGCGTTCGGCAGCGCGGCCGCGAGCAAGCCCTTGCGATCTTCGATGCCGCCGTCATGGACGATCAGCTCGCCGCCCGCAGCCTCCACCAGCGCCTTCAGCACCGCATTCGAATTCGGCCTTCCGCCGACATAGACGATGCGCCTGCCGCTCACCCATTCCATCGCGCGTCGGCGCACGTCGGGGCGATCGCAGGCACCGAGCGTCGCGCGTTCCAGCGCCGCGCACTCGGCCTGTACGACCTTCAGCAGCGCCTGAACTTCGCCCAGCTTGTTGCGCAATGCGCGTGTCTCGTCCTCGTCCCGGAGCGCGCGCTGCTCGGCGGCTTCGCGGCGGCTCGTGTGCAGCGCGAGCCTGCGTTCACCGTCCTCGATTTTTTCGCGCAGGCGCTCGACTTCGGCTTCGAGCTGCGCCGTCGGCAAATCCGCCTTGCGTTGCCCGAACGCTGCGAGTTGCAGCGCGTGCTCGCTCGCCTGTCTGACGAACGCATCGCGTTCCGCGCTCAGTTCGAAAAGACGCGCCTGCTGCCGATCGATCTTTTCCCTAAGCTCCTGATTCTTCGCTTCGAGCGCGACGAGCCGCCGGATATCCGCGCGATTCGCCGCGCCGACGAGATGCGACAGCATATGAAGTTCGCCGAACGCGGACTGGCGCACTGCAATCGTCGCGTGCGGATGCGACATCACCGCCCAATACGCGGGCGGAATATCGCCGGACTTCAGCGCCTCGTTCCACAGATCGAGCAGCGCCTGCGTATCGCGCGCGGCGTCAAAACGGCGGATCGCGCCTGAATAGCGTTCGTCGAGCGCCTTGTTCAGCGCCTTCGCGCCCGCGCCGCCCGCGATCGCGAGTTCGACAGCGGCGTGATGAATCTCCAGATCGCTCGCGTGATGGCGGTCGAGATCGGTGAATCTGGGCACGAGCTTGCGTAGCTCGCCCGTCGAAAGACAAGTGCCGATTACCGAGCAATGCAGATGCGAATCCAGTTCGGCAAGACGCGCGCGACGACGCGAGGCGCGAAGATCGGATTCGGTCGGCTGACAGCACGCATCGCGTAGGCCGGGCGCGCTCGAGCGTGCAAGTTGAAACGGAGGGGTCCGCATGATCACCTCGTGCTTTCGTGTTTCGCAATATACCATCGAATATAACGATGACTCAAAGCCGAGGCGATGCGCGAGTCGAGGGCCGTATCCCGCGCGCGCGGTCCGGACACGGCGTATCCTTGTGTCCTTCGGCGCGTCAGGCCGGCCGGACAAGGCCGCGTCCGCAAGGCACGCAGCCGGACATTTCCCATCGCGACGAATTGCTCAACAGGAGAATCTGAATGGCCAGGGTTGAAGTCAAGGTTCCGCAGCTTTCCGAATCCGTCACCGAAGCGACGATGTTGCCGTGGAAGAAAAATGCGGGCGACGCCGTGGCGCAGGACGAAATCCTCATCGAGCTGGAAACGGACAAGGTCGTGCTCGAAGTGCCCGCGCCATCGGCCGGCGCGATCGTGGAAGTGCTGAAGGAAGCAGGCGACATCGTTCACGCGGACGAAGTCATCGCGGTCATCGATACGGACGCGAAGGCATCGGCATCGGCGCCCTCGCCCGCTCCCGCGTCTGCCCCGGCGCCTGCGCCTGAAAAGCCCGTCGCCGCGTCAGGTCAGAAGGCCGATTTCGACGTGATCGTCATCGGCTCCGGGCCCGGCGGCTATATCGCCGCGATCCGCGCCGCGCAGCTCGGCCGCAAGGTGGCGTGCGTCGAGGAATGGATCAACCACGCCGGCAAGCCGAAACTCGGCGGCACCTGTCTGAACGTCGGCTGCATTCCGTCGAAGGCGCTGCTCGCGTCATCGGAGCAATTCGAGAAGGCGCAACTCCATTTCGACGAGCTCGGCATCAACCTGGACAACCTTTCCGTCGATGTCGGCAAGATGGTCGGCCGCAAGGAAGCGATCGTCGAGAAGATCACGGGCGGCGTCGAGTTCCTCTTCCGCAAAAACAAGATCACTTGGATCAAAGGTCACGGCAAGCTCGCGGGCAAGGACGGCGCGAACTTCAGGATCGACGTCGGCGGTGAAACGCATACCGCGCAGCATGTGATCATCGCGACGGGCTCGAAGGCGCGGCATCTGCCGAACGTGCCGGTCGACAACAAGATCGTCTCCGACAACGAAGGCGCGCTCGCCTTCACGTCCGTGCCGAAGAAGCTCGCCGTGATCGGCGCGGGCGTGATCGGGCTGGAGCTCGGCTCCGTGTGGCGCAGGCTGGGCGCGGAAGTGACGATTCTCGAAGCGCTGCCCGAATTCCTCGGCACGACCGACTCCGCGCTGCAAAAGGAGGCCGCGAAGCTCTTCAAGAAGCAAGGTCTCACGATTCATCTCGGCGTGAAAATCGACGGCGTGAAGACGACGGATTCGAGCGTCTCGATCTCCTACAAGGACAAGGACGGCAACGCGCAGACGCTCGACGCGGATCGTCTGATCGTGTCGATCGGCCGCGTGCCGAACACGGACGATCTCGGTCTCGATTCCATCGGCTTGTCGGTCGATGAACGCGGCTTCATTCCGGTCGACGGCCATTGCGCGACGAAAGTCCCGAACGTCTACGCGATCGGCGATGTCGTGCGTGGCCCGATGCTCGCGCACAAGGCGGAGGACGAAGGCGTGCTGGTCGCGGAGATCATCGACGGGCAGAAGCCGCACATCGACTACAACTGCATTCCGTGGGTGATCTACACGCATCCGGAAATCGCGTGGGTCGGGCAGACGGAGCAGGCGCTGAAGGCGGAAGGCCGCGCATTCAAGGCCGGCCAGTTTCCGATGCTCGCCAACGGCCGCGCGATGGGCATCGGCGAAACGGACGGCTTCATCAAGATCCTCGCCGATGCGAAAACCGACGAGATTCTCGGCGTGCACATCATCTCGGCGAACGCGTCGGATCTGATCGCGGAAGCCGTCGTCGCGATGGAGTTCAAGGCGGCGAGCGAGGATATCGGGCGCATTTGCCACCCGCATCCGTCGCTGTCGGAAGTGATGCGCGAAGCGGCGCTCGCCGTCGACAAGCGCGCGCTGAATATCTAAACGCGCCGCGCCATCCACACGCGCAACAGCGAGTAAAGCCGGTCGATGTCGATCGGCTTCGCCAGATAATCGCTCGCGCCCGCCGCGAGACATTGCTCCTGATCGTCCTTCATCGCCTTCGCGGTGATCGCGATCACCGGCAGCTTCCGAAAGCGCGCGTCCTCGCGAATACGCCGCGTCGCTTCGAGTCCGTCCATGCCGGGCATCATCACGTCCATCAACACGACGTCGATGTCCGGATTCTTGTCGAGCGCCTCGATTGCCTCGAAACCGTTGCGGCCGATATCCACCTTCAATCCCTGATGCTCCAGCGCGCTCGATAGCGAGAAGATGTTGCGAATGTCGTCGTCGACGAGCAAAACGCGGCGGCCATCCAGCACGCGGTCGCGCGAGCGCGAAACATGCAGCATCGCCTGACGATCCGCGGAAAGATCCGTCTCGACCTTGTGCAGGAACAGCGTGACTTCATCGAGCAGACGCTCGGGCGAACGCGCGCCCTTGATGATGATCGACTGCGAGTAGCGCATTAGTTCCGCTTCCTCGTCGTGCGTCAGATTGCGGCCCGTGTAGACGATCACCGGCGGGAACGAATACGCGTCGATCGCGGCCATCTGGCGCAAGAGGTCGCCGCCCTGCATATCGGGCAGCTTCAGGTCGATGATCATGCAATCGAAGATCGTCGTCTTCAGCAGTTCGAGCGCGTCGCGGCCGAACTCGACCGGCGTGATCTCCACGTCCGTATCGCTGATGAGTTCGACGATGCTCTGACGCTGACGCGCATCGTCCTCGACGAGCAGCACGCGCTTGATCTTCTGGCTGCTCTTCTCTTCGAGGCGCTGGAAAATCGCCGTCAGTTGCTCGCGCGTCGTCGGCTTCACCGCGTAACCGATCGCGCCGAGATGCAGCGCGGCCTCACTTCTGTCCGACGCCGACACGACATGCACCGGAACGTGCCGCGTCTTCGGATTCGCCTTCAGTTCCTGCAGCAGCACGAGCCCCGAGCGGTCGGGCAAGGCGATGTCGAGCAGGATCGCGTTGGGCGCGCTGTCCTGCGCGAGCTTGAGCGCCTCGCGCGCCGTGCCGCTCACGATGCATCGATAACCCAGTTCGTGCGCCAGATCGAGCAGCACTTGCGCGAAGCCCGGCTCGTCTTCGACCACGAGCACGAGACGTCGGCCGGGCGTGACATCGAAGCGATCGTCGTCGATGACGTGGAGCGCTTCGATCGGCGCCTCTTCTTCGACGACCACGGGCGCGGGCGCTTCCGCTACGGCGCTCGGCAACGCGTCGGACGCGCCGTAGACGAGCGGCATCGTCAGCGTGAACGTGCTGCCGGCGCCCTGCGCGCTGCGCACCGCGATATCGCCGCCGAGCAGATGCGCGAGACTGCGCGAAATCGACAAGCCGAGACCCGTGCCGCCGTAGTGACGGCTCGTGGTGCCGTCGGCTTGCTGGAACGCTTCGAAGATCGCTTCGAGCTGATCCGGCGCAATGCCGATGCCGGTATCCGTCACGACGAACTGCACCGCGCCCTCGCCTGCGCGCTTGAGCGTGAGCGAGACCGCGCCCGCATCCGTGAACTTGACCGCGTTCGACAGCAGGTTCTTCAGAATCTGTTCGAGACGGCGGAAATCGGTCGTGAGCGTCGGATAGTCGTCGATATCGTTGCGCAGTTCGAGCCGGAGCTTCTTCTGCCGCGCGAGCGGATCGAAGGTGCGCGCAAGCGAATCCATGATGCGCTGCAAGGGCACGTCCTCGATATGCAAATCGAGCTTGCCCGCCTCGACCTTCGAGAGATCGAGAATGTCGTTGATGAGATTGAGCAGATCGTTGCCCGCGGAGTAAATCGTCTGCGCGTACTTGACCTGGTCTTTCGTCAGATTGCCGGGCTTGTTCTCCGACAGCAGCTTCGCGAGAATCAGCGAACTGTTCAGCGGCGTGCGCAGTTCGTGCGACATGTTCGCGAGAAACTCCGACTTGTAGCGGCTCGCGCGCTGCAGCGCTTCGGCGCGCGTTTCGAGTTCGCCCTGCGCGGCATTGAGCGCGACGTTGCGTTCGTCGAGCACGCGCGCCTGTTCCGCGAGCCGATCGTTGGTCTGTTCGAGTTCGGCCTTCTGATTCGCCAGATAAACGTGCGCCTGCGAAAGCGCGGTCGTCTGCTGTTCGAGTTCCTCGTTGGTCGTGCGCAGTTCTTCCTGCTGCATCTGCAGCTCTTCGTTTAACTGCTGCGTTTCTTCGAGCACGCGTTGCAGGCGCTCGCGATACTGCGCCGCCTCGACGAAATCGCCGATATTCCCCGCAATCGACTTCAGGAACTGCTCGTCGCGTTCGGTCAGCTTGTGCATCGCGCCCAGTTCGATGGCGCCGTTCGCCTGGCCTTCGTTCTCTATCGGCACGATCGCGAGACTCGCGGGCGCGCTCGCGCCGAGCGCCGATGTCACCTTCCAGTAACCAGCGGGCACGTCGTTCATGCTCGTCAGCTTGCGCGCGTGCACCGCCTGCCCGACGAGGCTTTTCACGCCCGCGAGCGATTCGGGAACCGGCGCGCTGTCGGGATCGAAGCCGAAGCTCGCGGTGCGCTTCAACGCGCCGTCGGCTTCGAGCACATAGAACGCGCCCATCGAAATCTTCAGGTAATCCGCGAGAAAATCGAGGATCGTCTGACAAAGCTGATCGAGCGATTGCCGGCCGATGACCCTCTCTGCAAGCAGCGTCTGCCCTTCGCGCAGCCAGGCCTGTTCCTGAAGCGCGCGCGTCTGCCGTTCCTGCTCGCCGATCGCCGCGCCGAACGCGCTGGAAAGCTGCATCAATTCGCGTCTGCCGAAGATCGCGAGAATCACGGACAGCGCGAGACTCAGGATCAGGAAGACGACGACGGTGATCGTCGTGAGCTGTTTCGCCGATTCCACGCGCTGCAGCCGCAAGGCCTGCTCGATGTTGAGAAACGCGAAAAGCTCGCGCTCGGTCTCCGCGCGTTCGGCCGATCCGCGCCCCGCGCGCACCAGCGGAACGGAATCCTGCGCGCGGCGGCGCGCATCGATGAGCTCGTCGGCGACCTTGTCCCACTGCGTCTGCAAGGCGCGAATGCGAATCAGGCGATCGACTTGCGGCGCGTTGTCGGAGACGAGATCGGCGAGCGTGTCGATATCGGCGCTGAGCTTCGGCTTCGCGGTGTCATACGGCGCGAGAAAGCTCTCGTCGCCGGTAATCAGATAGCCGCGAATCGCGCTTTCCTTCTCGCTGACGAGCCGGCCGATTTCCTGCGCATTGCCGATCACGCGTTCCGAATGCTCGACCCAGTTGATGCCCGACAGCAGATACAGCACGAGCGCGACGAACGCGACGGCCGTCACGACGCCCGTTCCGAGCGGCAGCGCGATGTTGCGAAAGAGGATGCGACGAAAGCTGGCCTCGTCGACGCCGGACCGCAATGGCATAAACAGCTCCGATGTGGCGTGAAGGTCGCGTGCCGGGCAGATGTCTGGAAGCGGCCCGCACGACGGCGACGATCGCGAAAGTTGTAGTTCTTGTTTCAGCCGCTGCGCATGATACCCGGTTCGCCTGCGCCACGTAGCGGGCCTCCGGCGCGCTCGCGAAGCGTCGCATCGCTTCCTTTCTGCACATTCGTTCGAATGCTTTCATCGCGCTGAACGCCTGTGCGGAGCGCCCGCTCATCGCGCGTCCAGAACTATTTTTTCCGCATTGCGTTTATTAATTATAGGTACATATAATAAACCAGCGTCGAAACCGGTGGGCCCCCGCTTCGCGTGAACACCGGCATGTCGCCGGCCTGGTGACAATGGACGGCGAAGCGCCGTCGACAACGAGGAGTTGGTCATGTCGCAAGCAGAGCTTCACACCGGCCCGGCATTCCCGCCGCGCGCCGGGCATTCGACGGCGTCCGATCGGGGCGATGCGTGGAGCGGGAGCGTGCCTGTCGAGGAGTTCATCGACGCGCACCGCTTCTCGCGCTTTCAATGGACGCTGATGGGCGTGTGCTTTCTGATCGTGCTGATCGACGGCATGGACACGGCGGCCATCGGCTATATCGCGCCGGCGCTCGTCAAGGGCTGGGGCATCACGAAGGGCGCGCTCGCGCCCGTTCTAAGCGCCGCGCTCTTCGGGCTCGCGGCGGGCGCGGTCGTTTCCGGGCCGGCGGCCGATCGCTTCGGTCGGCGCGCGGTGCTCATCGCCGCGACCGCCTTCTTCGGCGCGATGAGTCTCGCGACCGCGTTCTGCGGCTCGGTCGAATCGCTCGTCACGCTGCGCTTTCTGACCGGCATCGGTCTGGGCGCGGCGATTCCGAACGCGATCACGCTCGTCTCCGAATACGCGCCGGCAAAGAGCCGCTCGATCATCGTCAATACGACGTATTGCGGCTTCACGGTCGGCGCGGCGCTCGGCGGCTTCATTTCATCGTGGCTGATTCCCGCATTCGGATGGCATAGCCTTTTCGTCGTCGGCGGCGTGGTGCCGCTCGTGCTCGCGCTGTTCGTAGCGATGCTCGTTCCGGAATCGGTGCGCTATCTCGTCAAGCGCGGCGCGTCCAAAGAGAAAATCTGGGCGCCGCTTTCGAGGATCGCGCCGCTCGATCTCGCGCGCATCGATTCGTTTCGTCTGTCCGAGCGCACGCAAACGCACGCGAAATCGTCGGTCGGCGCGATTCTCTCGCGCAATTTCGTCGTCGGCACGCTGATGCTGTGGCTCGTGTACTTCATGGGCCTCGTCATCTTCTATCTGCTGATGAGCTGGATGCCGCTGCTCATGAACGAAGCCGGCTTCACGCCCGAGCGCGCCGCGCTGCTCACCGCGCTCTTTCCGCTCGGCGGCGGCATCGGCACGATCGCATCGGGGTGGCTGATGGATCGCTGGAACGCGAACGTCGTCGTGATGCTCGGTTATCTGCTGACCGCCGTGCTGATCTTCGTGGTCGGGCAGGCGATCGGCAGCATCGGGCTCGTGAGCGCGCTGATCTTTCTCGCCGGCACGACGATGAACGGCGCGCAATCGTCGATGCCCTCGCTCGCCGCGATGTTCTACCCGACGCAAAGCCGCGCAACCGGCGTTTCGTGGATGTATGGCGTCGGGCGCTTCGGCGGCATCGCGGGCGTCGCGCTCGGCGGATTGTTCGCGCAGTGGAAGCTCGGCCTGCCGGCGGTGTTCGCGCTGCTCGCCGTGCCTTCGGTGATCGCGGGCATCGCGCTGTTCGTGAAGCTGAAGGCGCACCCGGAGACGGAACGCGCGTGATTCTCGCGGGCCGCGCACGACGCGCGGTCCGCATCATCTCTTTGAAACGACAGGAAGCAAAGATGAGTCAGGAACTGGAAGTGTTGACCGGCAAGCTGCATGGCCTCACCGCCGCGCTCAGCGTGATCGCGGCGGCGTTGCCGCAACAGGCATCGGCGGATGTGCAGGAAACATTGCGCGACATGATCGGCGAAACGGCATCGTCGGACTTGCCCGGCGCGACGCTCGCATCGATGCATTCGACCATCGCGCAAGTGATCGAGTCGATGGAAATCGGTTTGCGGCGCTGAACCTTGCTTTTATGCGGCGCGTGCGGAGCGCGTCGTCTTCGGCTTCGCGACCTTCTTCGCGCTGGCCGGAGATGACGCGCTCGCCTGCGCCTCCAGACCGCCGACGATGAAGTTCGTCAACTGCTCCAGCGTTTCGTTCGCGTCCCACGGATCGCACGCGCCCTTGGCGAGCACGTCGAGACGATGCGTGTCGGAGAACGCGTAGAGATATGCGCCGATCATCATGGTCACACGCCAGTAGAGATCTTTCGCGGGCAGGCCGGGCAGTGCGGCGCGCAGCGCTTCGACGTAGGCATCGGTCGAATCGCCGTAAGCGGTGCTGCGCAGGCTGTACGAGATTTCGGGCGGCTCCGTGTGCAGGCGCGCCTGCAGACGAATGAACGCGCGGCCGCCGTCCGTCTTGCGCAGCGCGACGAGCGGCAGCAGAAACGCGCGCACGATATCGCGCACGTTCGCCTCTTTTCCATCGATCAGTTCATTGAGCAGCGTCACGCGCTCTTCGGAGATCAGCATCGCGCGGCGCAGGAACACCTGCTCGAAAAGCTGCTGCTTGGTGCCGAAGTAATACGTGATGAGCGCCTGCGTGACGCCGCACGACGCGGCCACTTCCTTGAGCGATGTGCCCGCGTAACCGCGCTGCGAGAAATCGACCTCGGCTGCGTCGAGGATGTTCTCACGTTGATTGATATTGCCCGCCGGGCGGCCGAGCCGCTTGCGCTTGCTCGATGCGCCGTGTGCGCGGACGTGAGTGGTGTCGTCTTTCGTCATGCCTGAGCGATGCTGCCGATGAAGTGAGAAGCCGGTTCGCTTCGTATTCTACGGGCGTTTGAGGCATGCTCCAGCGAATTCGTCGGAAAAGGCGAAGTGGCCCGCGCGCCGTTCGAAGCGAACGGGCCACCGCGACCGGCCTAGTTGCAATATCCCTGCGATGCGTACGTGCCGCCGCCCGGCGCGGCGGTCGAACACAGCGTGTTCAGCAGCGACGCGATGTTGCCTGCTCCGTAATTGCCATAAGTCGCGTTCGGATACTGCGTGTTCTGACGGAACTGCGACGCATAGTTGTCCTTGATCGCGTTCGGATCGGACGAGCCCCAGGACGTCACGCCGATGATCGACAGATTCGACGCATTGCCGATGACCGCGCCCCCGGAAAGCACGGCATCGCGCGGCCTGAAGTTGACGATCCACGGTCCGCCGCTTGCGCCGCTCGTGAGATTGCTGCCCTGCCAGAGTTGCGATGCGCCGCTCACGGTCGTCGTATAGGCCGGGCCATCGGTGCGCTGCATGATCGCGCCGCCGTCGAGCAAGGTCGGATAGCCGAAGGTCGTGACGGCGGCTGTCTGAAGATTCCCGGTCTTCGGCGACGATATGAAGGAATAGTTGTTCCAGCCATAGCTCAAATAGCCGGTGATATCGCCGATAAACTGATTCGACGCGTTCTTTGCGATCGCGATCACGGCGATGTCATTGTTGCGCGCCGAGCCCGAGCCGGTATCGGTGCCGTTCGCCCACGCCGATGGCCGCACGAGTGCCGCCCAGTTCCACGTTCCATAAGGCGCGATCTGAGCAGACGTGGCGCCGGACGCGCCGTAGTGTCCGGGGCGGAATTGCCAGTTCGAGAACAGCGAACTTCCGCTGCCGAAGCTCTGGATGCAGTGCGCCGCCGTGACGATCACACTTCTGCGAATCAGGCTCGCGGTGCAGTAGCCGGCGCTGAAGGTCAGCTTGCCGATCGCCCGATACGGATACGTCGTGCTGAGATAGTTCGCGCTCGTGGAGCCCGCCGCGCTCTGGTTGCCGTCCTGCACGCGGCCGGTCGAATAGGGTATGCCGAAGGTGCCATACGCTCTCGTCTGCGCATTGCTCACGATGCCGGCCGGCGTGTTGACGCCCGGCGTATAAGGCCCGGCGCTGGTTTCCGGCATGATCGCGGATGTGTCCGGCGGCGCGAGCACATTGACGACCGGCTTAAGATTCGACAGATCCGCCGGCGCCTCGCGCGATGCCGCCGGATTCGGATTCACCACGGCTTCGTCGTCTGCATGAGCGACGCCTGCGCTCGCCATCGACAGAGCGACAAGCGCCGTCGCCTCCACGCACGCGACTCGTTTCGATCTCTTCATGACACCCTCCGGTTGAAAGATACGATGTGTCGGCTGACGCATCGATCCGCCGTTCTTTGGTATTCCTAAGTCTTATGAACAACACTGGGCCGGCTTGTCGATCTTGCGTTCGTGTTCTGATTCGTCGGATGCTTGGCTGCGCGCTTTGCTTCGACGAATGCGCGCGCGTCTATGCAATAGATCAGGAAAGCGAACGATAAATAACTCTAGTTCAAATTTGCGCCAATCTCGATCCCGGTCTTTGATCAGCGGATAGAGACGATATCCCCGTCCGATTGACCGGTCGTGCGCTTGGAGTGCGGTCTACGGCACAGAGCGCGTTTGACGCTTCGCATCCATACAGATAGCCTACATTCACCTTTCTACGGAAGCCAGCAACGGGTGCGCGATACGCGTGACATTCGGCATCGCGAAGATTCATCGACATGCGATACCGCTGCTGGCTGGCCGCCGCGCCTGCGCGCGATTCTGACGTGCAAGACCGGGACGAGCGTACGAACTTACGACGCTTCCGGCCGTCCGCAAACGTTCTCTGAGCGCTCGCGCACTGCGCGAAATGACGACGCCCTCGCGCCCGGTTAATTACCGCACAGAACGCGCCGTACAGCCTGTCATTCTTGCCCCACATCGCGTTCGACTCTGCATCCGACGCGTGGCGAAGAAACACTACAAGGGGCACAAATGAGCAATCCTAAAAAATTCAAATTGAATACTGCGATCAAACTCAGCGTCATCGTGATCGCGGCGGCCATGTCGAATTTCGCGTCCGCGCAAACGACGGGGAATCCTTGCAACCAGACTTCCGAGGGATGCGTGCCGCTCGGCACGAGCGCCGTGATGATGGTTGCGGCGGCGGACTCGCAGACGCGCGTATCGCCGACGACGGATCCGACCGTCGAAACGGTGTCGGCGGTCGTGCCGTTGCTCGAGGGCGGTCGCGGTGGCGAGGGATCGCCTGGAGCGGCTTCGGGCGGCGGAAATTCGAGTGGCTCGGGATCGGGTGCGGGTGCGGGTGCGGGCGGCGGTCAAGGCTCGTCCAGCAGCGGTCCGGGCGCGACGGCGGGGGCTGGCGGAAGCACGAGCGGCGGAGGCACCGGAACCGGCACAGGATCGGGTGGAACAGGTAACGGCAGTCAGGGCGCTGGAGATTCCGGTGGCGACTCCGGCGGGGACTCGGGCGGCGATTCGAGTGGACATGGGCACCATGGTCACGGGCACGGGCATGGCGATGGTGACGGCGACGGCGATGGGCATGGCCACGGTCATGGACATGGCCACGGCGATGGTGACGGTGATGGCCACGGTCATGGTCATGGCGATGGCCACGGCGATGGTCATGGTGACGGACACGGTGATGGCCACGGCGATGGTCATGGTGATGGCCACGGCGACGGACACGGTGATGGCCACGGGGATGGACACGGCGATGGACACGGCGTAGGGCATGGCGACGGTCACGGCGATGGTCATGGTGACGGCCACGGCGTAGGTCACGGCGATGGCCATGGCGACGGCCACGGCGATGGTCATGGCGACGGCGGTCATGGCGGAGTTGGTCACGGAGACGGCGGTCATGGCGACGGCGGCCATGGCAACGGTTCGCCTGGCGGCCACGGTAGCGGTAACGGCAATGGCGGCGCAGCCGGTGGTCACGGTGGCGGCGGTCAAGGCGGTGGCAACGGCGGCAATGGCGGCGGCGGTCACGGCGGTGGTGGAAGCGGCGGCGGTAGCGGTGGCGGCGGCGGTCACGGTGGTGGTGGCAATGGCGGTGGCGGCAACGGCGGCGGCAATGGTGGCGGCGGTCACGGCGGTGGTGGAAACGGCGGTGGCGGCAACGGCGGTGGCGGCAACGG
This sequence comes from Caballeronia sp. ATUFL_F1_KS39, assembly GCF_023630985.1. NCBI lineage: Bacteria > Pseudomonadati > Pseudomonadota > Betaproteobacteria > Burkholderiales > Burkholderiaceae > Caballeronia > Caballeronia sp. ATUFL_F1_KS39. The sequence goes on from NZ_JALQDZ010000043.1 coordinate 146,820, forward strand.
CGGTGGCGGCAACGGCGGCGGCGGTCACGGCGGTGGCGGCAACGGCGGCGGCGGTCACGGTGGTGGCGGCAACGGCAGTGGCGGCAACGGCGGCGGCGGCAACGGCGGCGGTCACGGCGGCGGTGGCGGTCACGGTGGCGGCGGAGGCCACGGCGGCCGGTAACTTGGCAGCATGGCGCAAGGAAGAACCGATGCTCTTAACCCGGCATCGGTTTTTTCCTTTACTTGCCGTGAGCGCCTCGCGCGTATCCGCGATACCCGATCATCGATCGCATCGCGATCAGCGAAATCATCACGACGCGCGCAAACTGGCCCTTCTCACCCACGACGAAGGATCGCGCCATGCCCTCTCACACTCTCGATCTGAACGGCCGCGTCGCGCTCGTGACGGGCGGCTCACGCGGCATCGGTCGCGCGATTTCGCTCGCTCTCGGCGCATCCGGTGCATCGGTAGCGGTGAACTATCGGCAGCGCGAAAACGAGGCCACCGGCGTGGTCGCGGAAATCGAGCGCGGCGGCAATCGCGCGATCGCGGTACGCGCCGACGTGTCGACAGGCAACGACGTCACCGCGATGATCGACGACATCGTTCAACGCCTCGGCCACATCGACATCTTGGTGAACAACGCGGGCACAGCGACGATGATCGATATCGACGATCTCACCGAAGCCGAGTTCGACCGCACGCTCGCCGTCAATCTGAAGTCGGCGTTTCTCTGCACGCAAGCCGTGCTCCACGGCATGCGCGCGCGGCGCTGGGGACGCATCGTCAATCTGTCGTCGGCGGCGGCGCGCGGGCCGGGTCTGGTGGGCGTTCACTACAACGCATCGAAGGCGGGCCTCGAAGGTCTGACGCGCGGTTACGCCGCACGGCTCGCGCGCGATGGCATCACCGTCAACGCCGTCGCGCCCGGACCGATCGACACCGAAATGGCCGAACCGCTCAAGGCGTCGAATGTTGCGGAGCGGCTGCCCGTCGGGCGGCTCGGAGAAGCGGACGAAGTCGCGGACGTCGTGATGACGCTAATCGGCAACGCGTTCATCACCGGACAGACGATTCCGGTGAACGGCGGCGCCAGCTTCATCTGAAGAGACGCTGCTACACCCTCGGCGGGCCGACGTGCGTGACGACTTCCTTCACGCCCGGCGCGTTTTCGGCCGCGACGCGAACGGCCTTCGCTTCGTCGTCGTTCGTGACCGTCATCCACAGATGCACGGTCCCGTTTTCGACGATGACGTTCTCGCGAGCGAGCGCCCACGGATGGCCCGACATCGCCGCGATGACCGCCTCCCGGATCGAGTGATCGGTGATATCGGCATCGACGGGCAACTCGGGCGCCATTGTGACGAGCGCGCGAATCAGATTTGCGCGGCTCACCACGCCGACCACCTTGCCGTCGCGCAGCACCGGCACGCGCTTGATGCGCTTGCGTTCAAGCAGCTCGGCGATGTCGGCGACGGGGCATGTTTCGCTCACGGTCGCGACGTCGGTGGTCATCACGTCGCTGACCTTGCGCGCGTGCTCCTTGACATACTGGCTCGCCAGTTCGCGCGTCGATGCAACGAGTTCGAGCCACCACGCACGCTGCTTGACGCCGGTCCCGATCTCCGCGCGATGCATCAGGTCGCCCTCGGTGACGATGCCGAGCAGGTTGCCCTCCTCGTCGATCACAGGCATGCCGCTGATGCCGGCGAATACCATCGTGCCCGCGGCCTGGCGCACGGACATATCGGGACTGGCGGAAACGATCGATGTCGTCATGATGTCGGCAGCTCGCACGTTCATCTCCCTCTGAAAAGACAGTGGCGTTATGGATAAGCGTTATGGTGCCTGCGGCGTCGGGTCGTCGTCCGGCCGGCGCGTGCGTCGAGCTTGATACAGGTCAACGGTCAGAATGCGCGCGATGAAGAAACGGAACCGCCCTCTCGCACCGCTGCTCGCGATGCGAACCCATCATCGGGAGCTTGATGAACGATACAACAGAACGCGCTGCGATACCGATCTCAAGTATGCGCTCACGCGGTTCGAGCTGAAGGTCGAACCCGCGCTCTTCGGCCTGCGCACGATCATGGACGAATCCGTCGAGTTTTGCGCGAATCACAGGCGCACTGCAGAAACGGTCATTCTTCCCGCCGTCGAGTGCCATCTATCGGAATTCGACCAGGCACCCATCGACGCAGCACTCGAATCTCGGCCCGACGCTTCCGCGATGCAACATCGAAGGAGAGCGCCGGGAAGTCTGTACCGCCTGATAACAAAGGCCGTCAGAGCCGTCGGGAGAATTTACTGACTCCGAACTCGATTCCAAAGAAGTAAGTTTTTCTGCCACCGCAACGCCGCAGCAGATTTTTTTACTGTGACAGACGTTTACATTCATCTCATAAGACGATAACCTTGCAGCCGTTGATCAGGTTTCGGCAACGGTTGCCGAGGTAGCGGAAGAACTCCGAAACGATTCGGCAAGTTTGACTGCAAACGCGCAAACGTTACCTATCCGACGACGATGCCTTCGAACTGAGCAGGTTTGTCATTTCGTAAGGCCCACGAGAGCGAACGCAATCGTTTGCTCGACTCAGCCATCCAGAGCGCCTGCTGCATCGCGCAATGGACCCAGCAGTGAATCCGTGCCGTTCAGTCTGTCCTTTAGCGCCTAACTTCGGCGTCGCGCAAACAGTCTGTCCTGAGCATGTAGTTTGGATGACTAACGAGTGTCATTTCGACGACAAACGGATCAGACGATCGCCACGTTTCCGAGTGGCATCGTGAATCACTGAAGAGGTCCGGGCAGCATTCTGGGTTTTACGAGCCTTACGCAAGTACATTAGTACCACTAAACACAATGACGAACCTTAACCAGACCTCGCTTCGTAACTTCAACGTTTTCTCGGCTCGCAAGGCCGCAGCGATCGCCACGGCAGCGCTTACGAGCGTGCTGCTCGCCGCGTGCGGCGGCGGCGGTGAAACCGCGTTCGACGACGCGACTGCCAAGAGCGCCGCCGCTCCGGAATCGACGGCGAAAGCGGCGACGAGCACGTCGATCTTCTACGGCGCGAACGGCCGCAACACGAACGGCGGCGCGTACGACTCGACGCCCGTGGCGACGCAGCTCGCGCAACTGAAGGACATCGGCGCGACGATCTATCGTAACGACGTATACAACCTGGCGTCGGCGAAGGTCATCGCGAAGATGGCGCAGACGATGGCGGCGAGCGGCGTGACCGTGTATCCCGTGATCCTGCTCGGCACCGGCTTCAGCAACGAACAGGATGCGTACAACGCTGCCTACACGCTCGGCGCGCAAGTCGCGAGCACGTACAAGTACAAGTACTACGAAGTCGGCAACGAACTCGAAGCGACGGCGCTGAACGGCAACGTCGACGGCACGAGCTGGACGCATTACAAGAATCAGCCCTACGTCGTCGCGCGCGGCGTGATCCGCGGTCTCATCGCCGGCGTGAAGTCGAAGGACAGCACGGCGAAGATTGTCGTCAACGGAACGTGGCTGCACTACGCGTTCTTCCAAATGCTGATGGACGGCTCGCAGCCGGACGGCACCCGCGGCCACCCGACGGTTAGCTGGGACATCACCGCATGGCACTGGTATTCGGATCAGGGCAACATGACGCGCGCATGCGGCGGCACGGGTTGTTACGACATGCTCGGCGTTCTCCATTCGTTCGGCAAGCCGGTGTGGCTCAGCGAATTCGGCGTGCGTCCGAACTACGGCACGGATCAGCAGATCGCGAACTACATGGTCGGCAGCATGATGATGGCGCAGTACCAGAGCGTCGCATCGAAGTACAACATCCAGTCGATCCAGGCGTTCGAGCTCTATGACGACAACGAAGGCAACTTCGGGCTGATGAAGTCCGACGGTCAGACGACGAAGCCCGCTTACTGGTCGTACAAGAACTTCGTTGCGACCCACCCGATGTAATTGCGCGGGGCAAGTCACCCCGTTTAACTGACCCAACGATCAACGAGCGACCCACAGTGGTCGCTCGTTGCGTTTTGAGCCCTTAAAACAGGCGGTTTCCTTATCGGCGCGGCCGTATGACTGGTATTCCGTCATGGCGGCTTGTCGGCGGCTGCGGTCCACCCTACTCTGACTGCGAGCCTGCCCCGACGATCACCGCCGGGTTTGGCCATCCCATTCGATCCATACACTGCCTCATCTTCCGTTCTCGGAGGATGCCGGTCCTATTGGAGAAGATATGCGCGACAACCTGATTCCGGTCATCGAACGCGACGTGCTCAAAGAGCGCGTGCGATCCATTCTTTATTGCGGTGAATCCGGCGCCGCGTCGATCGTCGGAATCGCGAAGCGGCTCGCGTCGGCGGGCAGGCAGTTCGAAGTGCACCACTTCGCGCGAGCGGCCGACCACGCGATGTTCGTCGATGAATTCGACGCACTGCGCGAGCACGGCAAGATCTACCATCATCTGGACCTGACCGATGATCTCTTCGCACAGGAAAGCGCCTTCACCATGAGTCCGACGCGCGCTTGCACGCAAATCTACTGCAGCGGACCGCCCGCGTTCACGGATCTGGTCGAGCGTCAGGCGCGAGAATGGGTGCACGCCTCGAACATCCACAAGATCGTGCTCAACGATCTCGCTGCGCGCAACTGACGCAAGCCGTCAAAGCGCCGCGGGATCGAGACCCAGCGCCTCTGCCAACTCGCGCGGCGAGCGCACGACCTGCGCTTCCCTGGGGAAAAGCGCGGCGCCTTCATCGTCGAAAGGCCATGCCAGAACGCGCATATGCGCCGCGATGGCGGCACGCGCGCCGGTCGGACTGTCCTCGACTGCGATCACTTCCTCGGGCGTGAGCCGCAAGAGCCACGCCGCGCGCTCGTACGGCTCGGGACTCGGCTTGCCGTTGCGAACATCGTTGACGCTGATGCTCACGAGCGAAGGCTCTTCGATACCGAGCGCACGCAGATTCGCTTCGAGCAGCATGCGCGATGCATTCGACACGATCGCCTGCGTGATGCCCGCGGCCTTCGCGGCGCGATACACCTCCAGCGCGCCGGGACGCGGCACGAGCGCGGGCGCATTCTCCAGATACGTCCGCGCGCGAAACATCGACCAATCCGCGAAGTCGACCGTCAAGCCGAAGCGCTCACGACACAGCGCATGCACCTCGCGCCCCGTCTTGCCGAAGACGAGCGGATGCATCTCCTCGCCCGCCTCCACGCCGTGCCGCGCGAGCGCAGCGATCAACGTCTTCAGATGCAGCGACTCGCTTTCCGCGAGCGTGCCGTCCATGTCCCACAAAATCGCCTTGATCAAAGCCTGACTCTTCCTTGTCGTATGCGGACGGTCGCCGCGAAATGGGCGCAGCCTATCACGCCGTCACGAGCATCGTCATTGCCGTTGCATTTATTTATACGGCCATATAATATCGACATCAATCCATACGACTCAATCTTCGGAAGGACGAGATCATGAGCAGAACACTTCGCGTCGGCGTTGTCGGCGGCGGAATCGGCGGGGTCGCATTGACCGGCGCGCTCGCGCGGCACGGCATCGAGGTGCGGCTTTTCGAGCGCGCGGGCGTTTTCGGCGATGTCGGCGCGGGCATCCAGATGACGCCCAATGCGGTGAAGGTGCTGCAGGCGCTCGGCATCGGCGATGCGCTGCGCGATGTCGCGTTCGTGCCGCAAGCGATCGTCGGGCGCAACTGGGAGACCGCGCGCGAGAACTTCCGCATTCCGCTCGCTTCGGAATGCCCGAAGCTGTATGGCGCGCCGTTCTATCACGTGCATCGCGCGGATCTGCATCGCCTGCTGACGACGCTCGTGCCCGCCGATGCCGCGCGTCTGTCGACGAGTTGCATCGACATTCGGCAGGAGAGGGACGCCGCCGTCGCCGTCTTCGACGATGGGAGCGAATTCGAAGCGGACGTGATCGTCGGCGCCGACGGCGTGCGTTCGATCGTGCGCGCGAAGCTCTTCGGCGACGAAGCGCCGCGCTTCACGGGCAACATGTGCTTCCGCGCCGTCGTGCCCTTCGATGAGACGCCCGAATTTGTGAGTCCGGATTCGTCGTTCTGGCTCGGGCCGCACGCGCATGTCGTCACGTATTACGTGCGTGGCGGCGCGGCGGTGAACATCGTCGCGGTCGCGGAGACGCAGAGCTGGGTCGAGGAATCGTGGAACGCGAAGTCGAGCCGTGAGGAATTGCTCGACGCGTTCGAAGGCTGGCATCCGAATTTGCAGCGTCTTTTCGAGCGCGCGGAATCGGTCTTCAAATGGGGCTTGTTCGATCGCGATCCGATGCGGACTTGGTCGCGTGGCAACGTCACATTGCTCGGCGACGCCGCGCATCCGATGTTGCCGTTTCTCTCGCAAGGCGCGGCGATGGCAATCGAAGATGGCTACGTGCTCGCGCAATCGCTCGCGGCGCATGGCACGGACATCGCGCACGCATTGGGCGACTACGAGGCCGAACGTCTGCCGCGCACGAGCCGCGTGCAACTCGAATCGCGCGAGCGGGGCCGCACGTATCACTTGCCGAGCGCGTTCGCGCAGAGAAAGCGCGATCTCATCTACAAGTTCAAGTCGTATCTGAATCCGCAGGCGTCGGGCATTCAGGCCAACTGGGTCTATGCGTACAACGCAACGGATTTCGCGCCGCGTGCGGCTGTGTCCAACGTTTCAGCGGAGGTTTGAGATGCCGGGAAAGGTTTATCGCATCGGGCAGATCGTCCCGAGTTCGAATACGACGATGGAAACCGAAATTCCGGCGATGCTGACTGCGCGTCAATCCATCGAACCGGAGCGTTTCACCTTTCATTCGAGCCGCATGCGGATGAAGAAGGTCGTGAAGGAAGAGCTCGCCGCGATGGATGCGGAGTCGGACCGCTGCGCCGTCGAGCTTTCCGATGCGCGCGTCGATGTGCTGGGTTATGCGTGTCTCGTCGCGATCATGGCGATGGGGCGCGGTTATCACCGCGTATCGCAGGCGCGTTTGACCCGGCATACGGCTGCGAATGGCGGCGAGGCGCCGGTTGTGACGAGCGCTGGTGCTTTGGTCGATGCGTTGAAGGTGATGAAGGCGAAACGCGTCGTCGTGGTGGCGCCTTATATGAAGGCGCTGACTGAGCTTGTGGTCGACTATATTCGAAGCGAAGGGTTCGATGTCATCGACTATCGCGCGCTCGAGATTCCCGACAATCTCGATGTGGCGCGGCATGATCCGGTTCTTCTGCCCGCTATCGTGCAGTCGATGCGCTATCAGGACGCTGATGTCGTCGTTCTCTCCGCTTGCGTGCAGATGCCGTCTTTATCCGTTGTGCCGATGGTCGAGGCGTTGACCGGGAAGCCCGTCGTGACTGCTGCAATCGCTACTACTTTTGCGATGTTGTCTCAGCTTGGGCTCAAGCGGGTTGTGCCCGGGGCCGGGGCTTTATTGTCTGGGGCTTTTTGATTTTTTTTTCTTCGCCGGATCCCGTTTTCGCGTCGGTCTATTAGCGTTGCCCCTGTGCGGGGCGGCACCTACTTTCTTTGCTGCTGCAAAGAAAGTAGGCAAAGAAAGCAGCTTTTCAGGCCCGCGGTCACACGCAATTTGGGTAGTCCTCTCGTCACAGGCGGCACTCGCCTAAAGAGTGCCCTCAAACACCTAATCGGGCTTGGCTCGCGCACGGTCTGCCGCCCGAATACGTTGAGCGCGCTGGTTCAGCACGAAACAGCTTCGGCACAGCGCTACGCGCTGCCGCTGGGTCTGCAAGGGAAAGCGACGAGCGGCAAGTGCAGTGAGATGGAGACGGCAGCAAAGAAGCACGCGCGGACCCGATTGACCGGTCGGCCGCGAAGCGGGCTGGAGCTATTTGGTGCTGAACCAGCTTGTTGTGTGGTGCGATGTGGCAGACCGTGCGCGATCCAAGCCCGGTTGGGCCTATGAGGGCACTCTTTAGGCAGCCCACGATGGACGAGAGGACTACCCAAATTGCGTGTGACCGCGGGCGTGTCAGTAGCTGCTTTCTTTGCTTACTTTCTTTGCAGCAGCAAAGAAAGTGAGTGCCGCCCCGCACAGGGGCAGTGCCAATAGACCGACCCGAAAACGGGATCCGGCGAAAACGGAAGTAAACGAGAAAGACACACGATGAAATCGACCCTACTCTACGGCGCAAACATCAACGCAAACGGCATCCGCCAACACTATCTGCGCTACGGCGGGCCGCAAGCAACCCACGATGCCATCGTGCTAATCCCCGGCATCACGAGCCCGGCCATCACCTGGGGGTTCGTCGCCGAAACGCTAGCCCGCCACTTCGATACCTACGTGCTTGACGTCCGCGGCCGCGGCCTCTCCGAAGCCTCATCGACGCTCGATTACAGTCTCGACGCGCAAACCGCCGATCTCATCGCGTTCATCGAAGCGATCGGCCTGAAGCAAGCCAACGTGCTCGGCCATTCGATGGGCGCACGCATCGCCCTGCGCGCCGCACGGCAAACAAAGTCCATCGCGCGACTCGCGCTCATCGATCCGCCCGTGTCCGGCCCGGGCCGTCGCGCCTACCCCGCGCAACTCGCGTGGTACATCGATTCGATCGCGCGCGCACGCAAAGGCATCGACGTAGAAGGCATGCGCGCGTTCTGCCCGACGTGGACCGACGAGCAACTGCGCCTGCGCGCGCAATGGCTGCACACCTGCGATGAACGCGCGATCCGCGCGAGCTTCGAAGGCTTCCATACGGACGACATCCACGCCGACATGCCGCACGTCACGCAACCCACGCTGCTGATGTCAGCCGGCCGCGGCGACGTGATCCGCGATGAAGACATCGCAGAAATGCGCGATCTGATGCCGCAACTCGAAGTCGTGAAAGTGCCGAACGCAGGCCACATGATCCCGTGGGACGACGAACAAGGCTTCTATCGCGCGCTCGGTTCGTTCTTCGGCGCAACACTCACCTGAAACGTAGGCGACACATCATGCCAATCAGCGACCATCAACTGATTCAAGCGTGGAAAGAGGTGCTCACGCTGTCGCGCCTGAAAGCAGGCCAGACCGTGACGATCCTCACCGGCGCCGCAACGCATCCGCAAACGCTCGCCTGCGCCTTGATTGCGACGCAATCGATGGGCGCCATCGTCAACCGGCTCGATCTTCCGCCCGTCAACGGCGAGAAGGCGCTGAGCCGCGACGCCCTCGCCTATCTCGGCCAAACGCCGCTCACCGGAAACCGCGCGGCCATCGCGGCCCTCAAGGCAAGCGATCTCGTGCTCGATCTGATGACGCTGCTTTTTTCGCCCGAGCAACACGACATTCTCGCGTCGGGCACGAAGATCCTGCTCGCCGTCGAACCGCCCGAAGTGCTCGTTCGCATGACGCCGTCGCTCGACGACAGAAGGCGCGTGCTCGCCGCCGCGAAGCGCATCGAACAGGCGCGCGAGATGCGCGTCACATCGAAAGCGGGCACCGATCTGCGCTGTCCGCTCGGCGAGTTTCCGGCCATCGCCGAATATGGTTTCGTCGATGAACCCGGCCGCTGGGATCATTGGCCGAGCGGTTTCGCGCTCACTTTTCCGAACGAAGGCGGCGCGAACGGGCGCATCGTGATCGATCGCGGCGACATCCTTCTGCCGCAGAAGAGCTATTGCACGGAACCGGTCGTGCTGACCGTCGAAGGCGGCTACGCGCGCCGCATCGAAGGCGGCGTCGATGCCGATCTCCTGCGCGAATACATGCTCTCGTTCGACGACCCCGAAGCCTTCGCGATCTCGCACATCGGCTGGGGCCTGCAAAAGCGCGCGCACTGGTCGACGCTCGGTCTCTACGATCGCGAGGCGACGCTCGGCATGGACGCCCGCGCGTTCGACGGCAACTTCCTGTTCTCGCTCGGTCCGAACAACGAAGGCGGCGGCAAGCGCACGACGGCTTGCCATATCGACATCCCCTTGCGCCGCTGCACCGTCTCGCTCGACGGCGTGGACGTCGTGCGCGAAGGAAGAACCATCGAGGAAACGTCATGAACGACGAGGTTTATCAGCGGCAAGGTTTCGGCAACGACCTTCGCATCGAAGGCCGCATCGGACTGTTGATCGTCGACTTCGTGAACGGTTTCGCCAATCCGGACGTGTTCGGCGGCGGCAACATCGCGCAGGCGATCGAGCGCACGGTGCCGCTGCTGCGCGCGGCGCGTGAGTTGCGCTGGCCGATCGCGCATAGCCGCATTGTCTATGCCGATGACGACGCCGATGCCAACATCTTCTCGCTCAAAGTCCCCGGCATGCTGACGCTGAAAGAGCACGCGCACGACAGCGCGATCGTGCCGCAACTCGCGCCGGAAGACGGCGAGCTCGTCGTGCGCAAGAACGTGCCGTCGGCGTTCTTCGGCACGTCGCTCGCCGCGTGGCTCACCATGCGCGGCGTCACCACGCTCGCCGTCGCGGGCGCGGTGACGAGCGGCTGCGTGCGCGCGAGCGTCGTCGATGCGATGCAGTTCGGCTTTCGTCCCGTGGTGCTATCCGATTGCGTCGGCGATCGCGCGCTCGCGCCGCATGACGCCAATCTTTTCGATATGGCGCAGAAGTACGCGGCCGTGATGTCGTCGGATGAATTGCTCAGCCGCGCGCGTCGTTCTCCGGCACGCAGCTGAACGATACGGTCGATGTCTGCTCTTGAAGCGAGCGCACGCCGCTCGTCGCTTCCGACCGGATCGCGACGCGTTGCGCGCGCTGCTTGCAGTATTCGGAGGCGGCGTCCATCGCCGCGTTGCGCGCCGTCACCCACGACATGCGCGTGCCCGTCGCCTTGCCGGTGACGGTGTAGGTGTTGGGCTGCGCGCCGGCCGTGACGCCGTTCGTCGTGCCGCAGGCCGCGAGCAGACACGCGAGCGCGAGCGCCCCGAACGCGCCGAACCTGCGCGGCGTCGAAATCATCGATCTGATGTAAGAGAACATGCTGGCGAACCGTGAATTTGAGACACGGCCGAATGGTACAAGCGGACGCGAATTTCTTCACGGATCAGAGGAATGACGCTGCACGACGGGGCCGGACAAGCGGCGGCGCGGGCCTTGCCTGCGCGCGTTTTCACGGTCGACCGCGTGCGCGCTTTGTTGCTCCGCTCAGGCCTGAGCGATGCGATCCAGCAGGCGTTGCAGGCGCGAATGCTGCGACGGCGCGAGTCCCGGTGTGGAAAGCGCCTGCACGACGCGTCCGCGCCAGTATGTCTTGGAGAAGAGCGAGTTCGCGCCTTCGAGGCTCAGCACTTGCTCGAGATGTTCGATCGCCGAATCGAGATGACCGACGCTATAAAGGAGTGCGCGCGCGCTGACGTTGTGCATGGCACGGGTGTTTCAGATGAAGATCGATTCGATGCGAACACGAAGCGGCGCGCGCTGACACACGCGCCGCTCGCGGACATCAGCTCATGTGCTGGCCGCCGTTGATCGCGATGTTGGAGCCGGTGACGAAGCCCGCGTCATCGGAGCACAGGAACGCGACGAGCGCCGCGACTTCCTCGGGCTTGCCGAGACGGCCCGCCGGAATCTGCGGAAGAATCTTCGTGTCGAGGATTTCCTGCGGAATCGCCGTCACCATCTTGGTCGCGAGATAGCCCGGCGAAATCGTGTTCACCGTCACGCCCTTCTTCGCGACTTCGAGCGCGAGCGACTTCGTGAAGCCGTGCATGCCCGCCTTCGCCGCCGAATAGTTCGTCTGGCCGATCTGACCTTTCGAGCCGTTCACCGACGAAATGTTGATGATGCGGCCAAAGCCGCGCGACACCATCTCTTCGCAGACCGGCTTCGTCATGTTGAAAACCGAGTCGAGGTTGGTGCGCAGCACGGAATCCCAGTTCACCTTCGTCATCTTCTTGAAGGTCGTGTCCTGGGTGATACCGGCGTTGTTCACGAGGATATCGATCGGGCCGACTTCAGCCTGGATCTTCGCCACGCAGTGCTGGGCGGAATCGTAATCGGCGACGTCCACGCCATACGCGCGGAAGTTGTAGCCCTGGCGGTCCATGCTCGCAAGCCATTCGCCGACTTTCGCGTTGCCCGGCGAATGCGTCACGACGACCGCGTAACCCGCGTCGTGCAGCTTCATGCTGATTGCTTCGCCCAGACCGCCCATGCCGCCCGTCACCACTGCGATTCGCTTAGTCATGCTGATACTCCTCGTCATTTCTCTCAGGTTAATGAATCTCGGAATGGCGCCGACGCGGCCATCTTGCCCAACGCTGATATTGTTTTGATGACGCGTCGGGACGCGCGCGCGGCGCCGTCGTACTGCATTCGTTACGGACGTTCCACCGCCAGCGCGACACCCATGCCGCCGCCGATGCACAGCGACGCCAGACCCTTCTTCGCATCGCGCTTCTGCATTTCGTGCAGCAGCGTGACGAGAATCCGGCAGCCCGACGCGCCGATCGGATGACCGATCGCGAT